>JALZDD010000983.1 GCA_030862715.1 Actinomycetota bacterium
AAGGACATCTCGTCCGTGCAGTACCAGAACGCCAACAACTCCGTGCGCGTCTCCGACGAGTTCATGCGCGCTGTCGAGGAGGGCAAGAAGTTCGGTCTCCGGGCGCGTACGACCGGTGAGGTCATCGAGGAGATCGACGCCCGCGAGCTGTTCCGCAAGATCTCGATCGCCGCGTGGGAGTGTGCTGACCCGGGTCTGCAGTACGACGACACGATCAACGACTGGCACACCAACCCGGAGACGGGCCGGATCACCGGCTCCAACCCGTGCTCGGAGTACATGTCGCTGGACAACTCCTCCTGCAACCTGGCGTCGCTGAACCTGCTGAAGTTCCTCAAGGACGACGACACCTTCGACGCGGTGCGCTTCCAGCAGGCCTGCGAGGTCGTCTTCACCGCGATGGACATCTCCATCTGCTTCGCCGACTTCCCGACCGAGGCGATCGGCGAGACCACCCGCGACTACCGCCAGCTCGGCATCGGCTACGCCAACCTCGGCGCGCTGCTGATGGCGATGGGTCTGGGCTACGACAGCGAGGGTGGCCGCACGATGGCCGCCGCCATCACCTCGCTGATGACCGGTGCCGGCTACAAGCGCTCGGCAGAGCTGGCCGGTGTCGTCGGTCCGTACGCCGGTTACGCGCGCAACGCCGAGGCCCACCAGCGGGTCATGCGCAAGCACCAGGCCGCCAACGACGCGGTCCGCTCGATCAACCCGGTCGACCGCAACATCATCGACGCGGCGACCCGCGTGTGGAACGACGTCGTCGAGATCGGCAAGGTCAACGGCTTCCGCAACGCCCAGGCCTCGCTGCTCGCGCCGACCGGCACCATCGGCTTCATGATGGACTGCGACACCACCGGCATCGAGCCCGACTTCTCGCTGGTCAAGTTCAAGAAGCTCGTCGGCGGCGGCTCGATGCAGATCGTCAACCAGGTGATCCCGCGGGCGCTGAAGAAGATGGGCTACCAGCCCGAGCAGATCGAGGCGATCGTCGCCTACATCGCAGAGCACGGCCACGTCATCGACGCCCCCGGCCTGCGCCAGGAGCACTACGAGGTCTTCGACACCGCGATGGGCAAGCGCGCCCTGCAGCCGATGGGCCACGTACGCATGATGGCGGCGACCCAGCCGTTCCTCTCCGGTGCGATCTCCAAGACCGTCAACCTGCCCGAGACCGCGACGGTCGAGGAGATCGAGCAGGTCTACATGGAGTCGTGGAAGCTGGGCCTGAAGGCCACCGCGATCTACCGCGACAACTGCAAGGTCGGCCAGCCGCTGGCCGACGGCAAGTCGGAGGGCGCCAAGAAGGACCAGGGTATGGCCACGGCCGCTGTCGCCGCCGTCGCCGCTGAGGCCGAGGTCGAGCCGGAGGTCGTCGAGAAGATCATCGAGAAGATCGTCTACGCGCCGACCCGCAAGCGCCTGCCGAAGTCCCGCGTCTCGCGCACCACCTCCTTCACGGTCGGTGGCGCCGAGGGTTACATGACCTCCGGTGCGCACGCTGACGGCGAGCTCGGTGAGGTCTTCCTCAAGCTCGGCAAGCAGGGCTCGACCCTGGCCGGTGTCATGGACGCCTTCTCCATCGCGGTCTCCGTCGGTCTTCAGTACGGCGTGCCCCTGGAGACCTACGTCTCCAAGTTCACCAACCTGAAGTTCGAGCCCGCCGGTCTGACCGACGACCCGGACGTACGCATGGCTCAGTCGCTCATGGACTACGTCTTCCGCCGCCTGGCGCTGGACTACATGTCCTTCGAGGACCGCTCGGCTCTCGGCATCTACTCCGCCGACGAGCGTCAGCGTTACCTCGAGACCGGCTCCTACGAGCAGCTCGGCAACGGCACCACCGCCGCCGAGCTCGTCCAGAAGCCGGCTCCGGAGCGCAAGGCTGCTCCTGTCGCCGAGCCGGTCGAGGCCGAGGTCGAGGAGGAGGCCGAGGTCGTCGAGGAGGCGCCCAAGGCCACCGCCCACACCACCGCCGAGCTGCTCGAGTCGATCAGCGGCATGGCCATCGACAGCCCGCTCTGCTTCACCTGCGGCACCAAGATGCGCCCCGC
>JALZDD010000996.1 GCA_030862715.1 Actinomycetota bacterium
TTCTGTCCTGGGTCCGCCACGGCGAAGGCCTGGTCGGCTGGGGCACCGCCGCCGAGATCCGTACGTCCGGACCGGAGCGGTTCGCGCACGCGGCCAAGTGGTTCGAGGAGCTGGCCGCGGTCTCGACGGTCTCCGATCCCGTGGGCGAGCCCGGCACCGGCCTGGTCGGCTTCGGCTCCTTCGCCTTTGCGGACCTGCCGGGGTTCTCCGTGCTCAAGGTGCCCGCAGTCGTGGTCGGGAAGCGCGGCGACGTCGCCTGGGTGACCACCGTCGGTCCGGCCGCCTCATCCCCTCCTCCGCTGACTCCGATGCCGGAGCCGGAGGCGCCGCGGGACGTCGTCTTCGCCGATGCGTACGTCGACGGCGAGCACTGGATGCGGATCGTCGCCGACGCCGTCGCCCGGCTCCAGGACGGAGACCTCGACAAGGTCGTCCTCGCCCGCGACCTGTTGGCCGCGGCCAGCGCCCCGATCGACATCCGCGCCGTGCTGCGGCGGTTGGCCTCTGCGTACCCGACCTGTTGGACGTTCCACGTCGACGACCTCTTCGGCGCGACCCCCGAGCTTCTCGTACGCCGCGAGCGCGGCCTCGTCACCTCCCGCGTGCTCGCGGGCACGATCTGGCCCACCGGCGAGGAGGACCTCGACCACGCCCTCGCCGCATCGCTGGCCGAGTCCTCGAAGAACCTCGAGGAGCACGAGTACGCCGCCAGGTCGGTCGCCGACGCGCTGGAGCCGCACTGCTCCTCGATGAACGTGCCCGACGCGCCCTTCGTGCTCAAGCTCCCCAACGTCATGCACCTGGCCACCGACATCACCGGTGTCGCCAGCGACGGGGTCAGCTCGCTCGATCTGGCCGCCGCCCTGCACCCCTCCGCCGCGGTCGGCGGAACCCCACGGGAGGACGCCGTCGAGCTCATCTCCGAGATTGAGTCGATGGAGCGTGCCCGCTACGCCGGCCCGGTCGGCTGGATGGACGCCACCGGCGATGGCGAGTGGGGCATCGCGCTGCGTACCGCCGAGATGATCGACGACCGCACCGCCCGCCTCTTCGCCGGCTGCGGCATCGTGGCGAGCTCCGACCCGGAGACCGAGCTGGCCGAGACCCAGGCCAAGTTCGTCCCGATCCGCGACGCCCTCTCCTGACACGCCGGCCGGCGGGATGGGCCGCGCGATAGATTCGGCGGCATGAGGATCACGAAGTTCGGCCATTCCTGTGTCCGGATCGAGCACGACGGGGCGGTGGTGGTCGTCGACCCGGGTGTGTTCGCCGAGCCCGAGGCGCTGGACGGCGCGACGGCGGTGCTGATCACCCACGAGCACCCCGACCACTACAACCCCACCCTCCTGGAGGGCAGCGACGCCCCGATCTACACCATCGGCGCGGTCGCGGCGCAGATCCAGAAGGGCGCTCCCGCGGCGCACGAGCGGACCACGGTGGTGAAGCCGGGCGAGTCGTTCGACGCCGGGCTCCCGGTCACCGCGATCAACGAGAAGCACGCGGTCATCCACGCCGACCTGCCCCACTTCGACAACTCGGGCTACCTGATCCAGGCCGGCGACACGAAGATCTTCCACCCGGGCGACGCGCTCGACGGCCCTGGCCAGGCCGTGGACGTACTCTTCCTGCCGGTCTCCGCGCCGTGGGCCCGCTCGGCCGAGCTGATCGACTTCGCCCGCTCCGTCGGCGCCTCCAAGACCGTCGCGATCCACGACCGGGTCTACTCCGAGTTCGGCTCCGGGGTCTTCGACACCCAGGCCGGCAACCTGATCCCGGCCGAGCGCGGCTACGTACGTCTCGCCGACGGGGCTGACCTCTGATGGCGCTCGTCGCGGTTCTGTACGCCTACAACGACCTCCCCGACGTACGCGCCGAGCACCTCGGCGCCCACCGGGAGTTCCTGGCGAGCCAGCCCAACCTGCTGCTCTCCGGCCCCACCTCCGACGGCTCCGGCCTGCTCGTCTTCGAGGGCGAGGTCGACGCGGTCGAAGAGACGCTGGACGACGACCCGTTCCTCGCGGTCGGGCTGATCAAGGAGCGCCGGGTCTTCGAGTGGACCCCCGCCCTCGGCTCCTGGAAGACCCAGCTGGGTCTCCGAGGAACGGGAGTCCACCCCCGGATCAGCCCCGCGCGAGCGCCTGCAGGCGGTCGTACGCGCCGTTGAAGGTGTTCTGGTCCAACGGTGACGAGGTGTACTGCCAGAAGGTGTAGTAGCCCCAGCCGGCGGGCAGGGTGCCCGGCGAGCTGGCGTAGCGCGCGATCCACAGCGGGTGGGCGGCGGCGAACTGCGAGGTGTTGCCGGTGCAGGTCGTCCACCAGTCGGTGGTCGTGTAGATGACCGCGTCGCGGCCGGTGCGGGCGCGGTAGCGGTAGCGGTCCAGGAACGCCGCGATCCACGAGCGCATCGAGGCCTGGGAGAGGCCGTAGCAGGTGCCGCCGCTGTAGGGGTTGTACTCGATGTCGAGCACGCCGGGGAGCGTCTTTCCGTCGGCCGACCAGCCGCCGCCGTTGTTGACGAAGTAGTCGGCCTGCGCGGCGCCGCCCGAGTCGGACGGGTTGGCGAAGTGGTAGGCGCCGCGGATGAAGCCCTGGTTGTAGGAGCCGTTGTACTGCTGCGGGAAGTAGGTGCTGTTGCGGTAGTAGGTGCCCTCGGTCGCCTTGATGTAGGCGAACCGCTTCCCCTGACCCCACCAGTAGGCCCAGTCGACGTTGCCCTGGTGGCCGGAGACGTCGATGCCCGACACCGACGCCTGCGCGGTGATCGGGGTGTCGTTGGCGGTGCCGCCCGTGGCCTTCGAGCCGGGCGTCGACCAGCCGACGTACGCGCCGTGCTCCGACGTGACGCCGTGGGACCTCGCCTTCTGGGTGAGACGGCGGTCGTCCTTCTCGGCGGCGCTGGCGGACTGGGTCGGGGAGAGGGAGATGGCAAGGAGGAGACCGGCTGCTACAGCGGTCGCTCTCATGGATCTACGGCGCGAAGGACTCATGGGGGCTAGGCCTTTCCTGTCGAAGCGGAGCCCGAGACAAACAGGCCCGAGGAGGAGACTGCACTGACAGACATGGTGCCGCAACCGATGTCCCCCGGGGAATGTTTTCTGGTAAGCAAGTTACTCAACCCAATGGTTGACAAACTCAGGGACGGCGGCCTAGCCTCGTTATCAACCGATTGGTTGAGGAGTACGAGATGAGCGAGGACAGACTCTCCCGAGTCTTTGCGGCACTGGCGGACCCGACCCGGCGCGACCTGGTCGCCCGGCTCTCGTCCGCCGACGCGACGGTCGGCGAGCTGGCGGCACCCTATGACGTCAGCCTCCAGGCGGTCTCCAAGCACCTCAAGGTGCTCGAGGACGCCGGCCTGGTGAGCCGGGAGTCGCGCCGCGCGCCCGTACGTCTCGAAGCGGAGGTGTTCGACCTCATGACCAAGTGGATCGAGAGATATCAGCAGCAGGCCGAGGAGCGCTATCAGCGCTTGGACGCACTGCTCGCCGAGATGCAGGAAAACACTCCATCACGAGAATCATCACGAGCAGAGGACGCATCATGACCACCACGAAGCACGAGACCACGATCGAGGCCTCCAAGGAGACCCCGACGATCACCATCGTCCGCGAGTTCGACGCTCCCCCGGAGCTCGTCTTCCGCGCCCACGCCGAGAAGGAGCTGTACGCCAAGTGGCTCGGCCCGCGCGACGTCGGAATGAACATCACCGAGTGGGACTTCCGCACCGGCGGCTCCTGGGCCTATTCCGCCGAGCGCGACGGTGACGAGTTCACTCAGTTCTTCGGCAGCTTCCACGAGGTGCGCGAGAACGAGCGCATCGTGCAGACCTTCACCTGGCGCGGCGCGCCCGACGGAGCCTCGCTGGAGTTCCTCACCCTCGAGCCGCTCCCCGGCGGCCGCACCCGGCTCACCGGCCTCAGCGTCGTCGAGTCCTTCGAGACCCAGGCCGCGATCATGGCCAGCGGCATGGAGAAGGGCGTCCTCCAGGGCTACGAGCAGCTCGACGAACTCCTCGCGGAGCTCTCGTGAACGCCGCCGGTCTGAGCAGGAGCGAGCAGCACGCGTACGACGCGGCCCGGTTCGCCGAGATCGTCGGCTCCGCCGCCGCCGAGGACTGGGCTCGGCCCAGCCCGGTGGCCGCGTGGACGGCCCTCGACGTCGTCACCCACCTGGTCGAGTGGCCACGTGACTTCCTCCGCGGGTCGGCCGGTGTGGACCTCGCGCGGCTCGACGTCGCCGCGGACCCGGTCGCCGCCTGGAAGACGCACACCGCCGACATCCAGGGGCTCTTCGACGACCCCGCCGGCCGGATGATCTCCAACCCGCACGTGGGCGACAAGCCGCTCGACGCGGCGCTCTCGGAGATCTACACGCCCGACATCTGGATGCACTCCTGGGACCTGTCCCGCGCCCTGGCGCGCGACTTCGACCTCGGCGCCGAGCGTGCCGCGGCGATGCTCGCCGGCGCCGCGGCCATGGAGGACGCGATGCGCGCCTCCGGCCAGTTCGGTCCCAGGGTCGAGGTCCCGGCCGACGCCACCCCGCAGGAACAGCTCCTCGGCTTCATCGGCCGAGACCCCTACTGGCAGGCCTGAGTCACGACAGCGTCAGCGTCCCGACGCCGGAGGTGTAGTGGGTCGCGTACGTCAGCTGCACCGGCTCGGTGCCGGGCGCCAGCAGGACGGTGGCGGCCTGCTGGATGGAGCTGCCCTCGACGTGGACACTGACGTGGCAGGCACGCTCGGCTGGGATCTCGAAGGACACCGTGCCCCAGTAGACGACGTACTGGCGGCCGTCGATGCTCGCGATCGGCGGCAGCTTGCCGGGGTTGTTCGCCAGCATCTTGTTTCCGCTGGTCAGGTGGAGCACCAGGATGCGCTTCGCGCCGGTGTAGTACTCGACGTAGGGCACCACGCCCGGCCACTGTGGCTGTTCGGTCACGGGCACACTGTGCCATGGCCGGCCGGGTGGCGGCTCAGGATCGGGCGAGCGCTCGGATGGCCAGGTCGAGCTCCCTGCGGCCGTCTCGGGAGACCACT
>JALZDD010000998.1 GCA_030862715.1 Actinomycetota bacterium
TGGAGTTCGTCAACGGCGGCGGCACCGGCAGCATCGAGACCACCGCCGCCGAGGACGCGGTGACCGAGGTGGCCGCGGGCTCGGGGCTGCTCGCCCCGCACCTGTTCGACCACTACACCCGGTTCCATCCCCTGCCGGCGGCGTACTTCGTCCTATCGGTGGTACGTCGTCCCTCGCCACGCCACGCCACCGTTCTCGGTGGCGGTTGGGTCGCCTCAGGAGCATGCGGCAAGGACCGGCTCCCGTTGCCGGTGTGGCCGCGCGGCCTCAGTCTGCTCCCGACCGAAGGAGCAGGTGAGGTGCAGACGCCGTTGACCGGCGATGCGGCCGCCCATCTCGAGATCGGCGACCATGTGTGGTTTCGCCATCCCAAGGCGGGCGAGCTGTGTGAGCACGTCGATGAGTTGGCGCTGGTCGACGACGGCACCGTTGTCGAGATCTTCCCGACCTACCGTGGAGAGGGAAAGGCGTTCCTGTGACCACCGCTGCTGCCATCGCTGCGCCACCAGAAGCGGCTCGCCTGGCCTGTTTCACGGCCTTCGGTACCCAAGGCTTCACCGTCGCTTCTCTGATCACCCGGCTGCCCACGATCAAGGGCCAGCATGACCTGAGCGACTACCAGGTGCTCATGCTGCTGGGCGGGGTGGCGATCGCATCGGCCGTCGGCAGCGTCCTGGCCGGGTACGCCGCTGCGCGTTTCGGCAGCGCCACGGTTCTGAGGGTCGCGCTCGCCGGAGCTTCGGTGGCGACGCTGGTCGTCTCGTTCCCCGAGAGCGTGCCGGGCCTGGTCATCGCAATAGGTGCCTACGGGTTCTTCGTCGGTCAGATCGATGCGGCCATGAACATGCAGGGCGTCGGCATCGAGGATCTCTACGGCCGCAGCATCATGGTCGGCTTCCACGGCATGTGGAGCCTCGGCGCGGTCGTCGGGGGCGGCTATGCGGCGCTGACCCTGGAGCTGGGCTGGTCGTTCCTGCCGTCGTTCGCGATCGTCTGTGCGGTCGGGCTCGCGCTCAACCTCGTGCTGCTGGGCGACCTGCTCCAGGTCGACCCGATAGACGGGCACGTCGATGCCGGGCAGCACGCGCCGAGCGTGCCGTGGCTGCCGGTCCTGCTGCTCGCCGTACCCACCTTCGTGATGTGGTTCCTCGACTCGGCGATCTCGGCCTGGGGCAGCATCTACCTCGTCGACGGGCTGTCCTCGTCGCAGAGCGCGGCGGCCCTGGCGTTCACGGCGTATCAGGCGGTGCTGCTGGTCACCCGGCTGGTCGGTGACAAGGTCGTACGCCGCATCGGACCCGTGCGGACCGTGCGGATCAGCGGGCTCGTCGCCATCGTCTCGATAGCGCTCGTCGTCGCCGCACCGTCGGTCTGGGTCGCGATCGCCGGCTTCGGTCTCCTCGGCGCCGGCCTGGCGATGATCCCGCCGCTGTCGTTCGTCGCGGCCGGTCACCTCGACGCCGACGGTGGCGGCCAGGCCGTCGCCAGAGTCAATGTCTCCAACTACGTCGGCTACCTCGTAGCCGCCGTCGCCATCGCCACCGTCGCCGAGCAGGTCAATCACCGCGCGATGTTCGTGCTGCCACTGTTGCTGACGCCGGTGCTGGTGCTGATGGCGTCCCGGTTCGCCCCTCTCCCCATCGCACGCGAAAGGTGCAAGGTATGAGTACCGTCATCACTGTCGAGAACCCGTCGACAGGCATGCCGATCGATAGCGTTCGCGACCTCGGTGCATTCGAGGTCGAGGCGATTGTGGCCTCCGCGAGGGCCGCGCAGCCTGCCTGGGCCGCCCTCGGGTACGCCGGCCGTGGGCGTTACCTGCGCCGGATGCAGAAGTGGTTCGTCGACAACGCCGACCAGATCGCCGAGACGATCCATGCCGAAAACGGAAAGTCGCTCGATGAGGCCCACATCGAGGTCATGTACGGTGCCTCGGCCAGTGCGTTCTGGGCCAAGCGCGCCTCGACGTATCTCGCCGACGAGAAGATCACCAGCCGGTCTCCGTTCGTCCTGGGGCGCAAGCTGGTGGTTCGCTACGCACCGGTCGGCGTCGTCGGCGTGATCGGGCCGTGGAACAACCCGCTCCTCAACAACTTCGGCGACGTGATCCCGGCGCTCGCGGCCGGCAACGCCGCCGTGCTCAAACCGTCAGAGGTCACTCCGCTCACGTCGGTGCTGATGACCGAGATGGCACGCGAGATCGAGCTGCCTGACGGCGTCTTCAGCGTCGCGACCGGGTCCGGGGCCGCGGGCGCGGCGCTCGTGGAGCTGGTGGATGCGGTGATGTTCACCGGTTCCACCCGAACCGGAAAGAAGGTCGCCGGGCGCTGTGGTGAGCGGCTGATCCCGTGCAGTCTCGAGCTCGGCGGCAAGGACCCGGTGATCGTGCTGGCCGACGCCGACCTCGAGCGCGCGGCGAACGTGACGCTCTTCAGCGCGATGCACAACTCCGGCCAGACCTGCATCTCCTCGGAGCGCGTGTACGTCGAGGCGCCGGTCTACGACGAGTTCGTGGCCCTGATGACCGAGCGCTTCGAGTCGCTGCGCGTCGGTGAGTCGACCGGCTTCGGCACCTCGGAGTCAGGGTCGCTGACCTTCCCTCCGCAGCTCGACACCGTCACCCGGCACGTCGAGGATGCCCTGGCCGGAGGAGCGAGGGTCCTCACTGGCGGTGGCGTACGCGAGGGGCTGGGGCGGTTCTTCGAGCCGACCCTGCTGGTCGATGTCGACCATGACATGGCGTGCATGCGCGAGGAGACGTTCGGTCCGACGCTGCCGATCATGAAGATCGCCGACGCAGCCGAGGCCGTAAGGCTGGCCAACGACTCGCCGTACGGCCTGCAGGCGGCGGTCTACACCAAGGACCTCGCCAAGGGGCAGCGCATCGCACGCGAGCTTCAGGCCGGCACGGTCACCGTCAACGATGCACTGACCAACTACTTCGCGCTCGAGCTACCGATGGGCGGGTGGAAAGAATCCGGCCTCGGCGCTCGGCATGGGCGGGATGGCATTCGGAAGTTCACCAAGCGACAGTCGATCCTGGTGACCCGCTTCGGCATGAAGAACGAGCTCCAAGGAATGCCGTTCAAAGCCAAGAACTTCCGTGGGCTCACCCGGCTCGTCAAGGCGCTCTACGGCCATCCCCGCAACACGTAAGGAGTCATACCATGACCAGCTTCCCGCACCTTCCCAAGGGGTTCTCCTTCGGCACCGCGACCGCGGCGTACCAGATCGAAGGAGCAGTCGACGCCGACGGTCGAGGCCCCTCGATCTGGGACACGTTCTGCGCCGAGCCCGGCCGGATCAAGAACGGCGACTCAGGGGCGGTCGCCTGTGACCACTACCACCGATATGCCGAAGATGTCGCGCTCCTGAAGGAGCTCGGCGTCGACACCTATCGGTTCTCGATCTCCTGGCCGCGGATCCAGCCGTCCGGCTCGGGTACGGTCAACGCTGCCGGGCTGGGCTTCTATGACAAGCTCGTCGACGAGCTCCTCGCTGCCGGGATCAAGCCAGCGGCCACGCTCTATCACTGGGATCTGCCGCAGATGTTGCAGGATGCCGGCGGTTGGCTGTCGCGAGAGACACCCCAGCGACTTGCGGAGTACGCGGCGATCGTGGGTGAACGCCTCGGTGACCGGATGTCGATGTGGATGCCGCTCAACGAGCCGGTCGTGGTCACGATGTTCGGGCATGCCATGGGCACTCACGCACCGGGGCTGTCGCTCGGGCTTGATGCGCTGCCGGTCGCGCACCACCTGCTGCTCGGCCACGGCCTGGCCGTCTCCGCGTTGCGCGCGGTCGGCGCGAGCAACATCGGGATCGCGTCCAACCACCAGTCCGCCCGGCCGGCGTCCGACTCGGCTGAGGACCATGAGGCGGCCGAGATGTTCGGCACGCTCACCAACTGGCTGTTCTCCGATCCGATCCTGCGTGGCGAGTATTCCGACGAGCTGATCACCTCGATGATGCGGGGGCCGGTCGCGGAGGATCTTAAGGTGATCTCGGCCCCGCTCGACTGGTACGGCATCAACTACTACCAGCCGGTGCTCGTCGGTGCCCCAGGGGCACCGGGTGATCTGGGCCCGGCTCTCGAGGGCGGGACCCTGCCGCCCGGGATGCCGTTCGAGCCGCGGCACATTCCTGGCGTACCAAGAACTGACTTCGGGTGGGCGGTCGTTCCCGACGGACTCAGCGAGATCCTGACCGCCTTCCACCAGAGGTATGCCGACGCGCTGCCGCCCGTCTACGTCACCGAGAGCGGCTGCTCGTTCCACGACGTGGTGGCCGACGACGGGGGAGTCCACGACCAGCGTCGGATCGACTACCACGACGCACACCTGCGTGCGGTTGCTGACGCGATCGCAGCGGGAGTCGACGTGCGTGGCTACTTCGCATGGTCGCTGCTCGACAACTTCGAGTGGGCCGAAGGCTACACCGAGCGCTTCGGGCTCGTGCACGTCGACTACGACACCTTGCGGCGAACTCCCAAGGACTCGTTCCGCTGGTTCCAAGACCTCATCGCCGAACACCGCTAATCGGAGCGGGTATATCGACTCAGGAACTGCCTCGCGGAAGTCATAGGAGATCGTGACCATGGCGACTGGCATTAGGCAGGAACCTTCCCAGAAGAAGCAGGAGTGGCGGATGTCGCTCATCCAGAGCTTCTGTTTCGCTCGTGGTGGGGACACCTGTCGGGTTCGGGTGCCTTCTCATCGGTGAGTCGATTCCGGCATTCTCGAGCTATGTCAGGGGCGGTGCAGCTATCATCGCCGGACTCTTGCTCCTTGGTGTCTTCATCACGCAACCACCTCGGGTCACCCCTGCGCCACCTATGGAGAAGACCGGGGTATCTGCCGAAGACTTCATTCCAGAGAACCCTGAAGACCAACCAGATCGGATGGACTGGTTGGGCTGGTTGATCATGGCCATTGTGGTCATGGGGTTCCTGATCGTCACGGTGCTTCGTCTCGTTGTCCCGCTCTCGATCATCGGGGTCCTCTGGGTCCTCAACCCCTCAGCGTCAGGTTGGATGGTCCTAGCCACCGTGGGCATCTCGGTCGCGGCGATGCATCTGGTCGAGACCTGCGTCGAGCTCCCCCTGTGCCGTCTGTGGGGCCTTCCCATCCAAGAATCTGGACGACCTCGCGAGGACTTCTGCCCTGCACCCCAGAACCAGGAGAAGAAGTAGTCCCCAACCGCCGCGTGCGTCGAGCCTGAAGAGGCGGCGGTTCATGTCGATCCTGACATCCCCTCACGGGTGACGTCGTAACGAACTGGAAACAGGCCTTGGCACGGCTCGCCATCGCCTACCCGACCACATCAACCCCAATCTGTAGAACCTACCGTCGAAAGTAAGGAGATCGGCTGGCTTACAAGAAAAGTTGACTCGTTCTGCTCCTGCACGAAAGAGACCGTGTGGCCTGTTTCTACGGTTCGCAGCATTCACGCAAAGCTTGTGAATGGTTCGCACTCTCTTGATGATTAATCAACCGATCTACTACCAACTGTTGATGAGCCCCACGAGCATATGCGGTCTTCACAGTTGAGGGTGTAGGTCCCCGGACGGTGGCCAGGCGCGTCGGGCCCTGGGTAGACGTCGAGGTCTTTCGAAGATGAAGGCTCCTACACGCTCATCCGAAAGACCTCGACGTGCGTGACGCTACCTTCACGACCCCTGACCTGACGACCTTCACGCGCCTGGACGAGCTCGGACTCGTCGTGATGGGGCAGCAGTCCCTCCCGAAGCGACCGCGGTCATGGACCCCTTCCACGTCATCCGGCTGGCCGCGGATGCCCTGGACCTGTGTCGGCGCCGGATCCAGCAGCACGTTCACGGTCATCGCGGCCGCAAGGGCGACCCGCTCTACGCGGCGCGACGAACCCTTCACACTGGTGCCGACCTGCACCGACAAGCAGGCCGCCAGGCTGCGAGACCTGTTCGTCAGCGACAATCATGTCGCGGTCGAGGCCACCTGGGGCATCTACCAGCGCATGGTCGCGGCCTACCGCGAGCCCGACCGCCGGCGGGGACGCGAGCTCATGGCCAACCTGATCGACTCGATCAGCACCGGGGTCCCGGCCGGGCTCGAGGAGATCATCACCCTGGGCCGCACCCTGAAGAAGAGAGCCGCCGACGTCCCGGCCTACTTCGACAAGCCCCGTACCAGCAACGGCGGCCCCACCGAGGCCATCAACGGCAGGCTCGAGCACCTCCGCGGATCGGCCCTCGGCTTCCGGAACCTGACCGACTACGTCGCCAGAAGCCTGCTCGAGTCCGGAGGGTTCAGACCACGACTAGACCCCCGGATTGCGAAGAGCCCCATAAGCCTCACTCCTCGAGTCGGTGGCCTAGGCGACTCGGACACCTGGAAAACCCACCGACTCGAGGAGCTAAGGGAGAAACTCCCGGGGACTCTATGGGAGCTTGATTCGAATCCCCGGTGCCGCTGCGGCACTTCCCGGTGCCGCTGCAGCGCTTCAAGAGTGTCAGGGCAGGACTGCCAGGTAAAGTGGTTGATTTCATCAGGTTCAGATGAATCACGAAATGGCCGATTCGTGAACATATGCACGGGTGCCATCGTGGCGGTTGCTCAGTCTATGTAATTCGTCACGATCAAGGCATTCGTTCTTCACTGAATCACCTTCCGTTTATGGAAGGCAGTGGATAACTCCATCCTTGGTGCTACCTTCCAGCTGCAATCGGCCAACATGGTTCGGCTGGTGATAGCGATTGCCATGGATGGGCACGGGTCGCTGGCCATGACGCTGGCCATGACGCTGGCCGTTGCCTTCGCGGCTAGAAGAGGCACCGAGCCTTGGTGTGCCTGTGCTGGTGACGAGCGGTGTCACGGAGCGTATGGAAGTAGTCGAATCCGGCTACGCGCCTGGTCGGCACGGACGACGAGCTCATTGTCGACTTGGTCGAGACTCTGCTGGCGGGCCGTGGGCTCCATATGACACGCACTCCAAGTTGGGCGGATTACGACCGACTTGATTGTCGAAGCCAACGTCATTTCCTAGTGACGGGGCCAGTGAGTCGTCGGTGCTGTGCGAGGTAGAGGAACGACGGCCCCAGATGTGAAAAATTACACGTGAGCTGGCGTGACTTTGCTACGGCGTCAATCCGCAGTTCCTCACCAACAATCGTGAACCGCTTGTCGTGCCGTTGTATGCGGGTAAGACTTCGTTTCAGGAAGCACTCGGGGGCTTCGTGTGCAAAATGTTTCGTGCGCAAATTGTAAAAGACATTCAATGTAGGGAGATTCTTCAATGACAATGAAGACGCAAAAGCGCCGAGGTCTGAAGCCGGTTGCGCGCGTTGCGACCCTTGCCACGCTGAGCGTGGCTGTGATCGGTGGGGCTGCTTTGCCGGCGTCGGCGGTGGAGCCGGGGGAGACGACAGGTGACGAGCTCTCGGTGCCGCTGGACCCAAGGCCGGGCACGCCGGACCGGATGCAGTTCTTTACGAACGCCGAGGACGGGGTCGCCCGTCCGGGGCAGGAAGTCAAGGTCGGGGTCGAGTGGAAGAACTGGAACATCTGGGACGCTTTCAACTCCGACACCCAGGGCGACAGCTTCAGTCTCAAGAACGACCTGATCAAGATCGCCGCGTCGCAGCAGGCCAGCATCCTGCTGGACGGCGATCCGTGTGAGACTGCCTTCCCGCCGGGAGTGAAGACGAACGAGGCCGGCAAGCAGGAGCTGGTGGCAGCGACTGAGGACAACCCCACCAACTACGAGCCGCTGGATATCGGTGGCATCGTCGCCCAGATCAGGAACGCGTCCATGCAGGTGCTGGAGAGTCTGCTCGCCGGCGAGAACTGGCTCACCAGGTTCCTGAAGTCCAACGTCAAGTCCGTCTGCACCTTCACGGTGCCGGAAGATCGGGCCGATGGCATTCGTGTCACCGGTGACGTGCGCCTGACCAACCTGGCCGTCTGGACTAACTCCGAGATCGGCAAGGCCATCCTGAAGGTCGCGGCGCCCGCCGCACCGGAGAAGCCTACGATCGAGCACACCGGGTCGCAGCTGCAGGTCGCGCCGGGCGGTGAGGTGCGTGGAACCGGTGAGCCGGGCGCAGAGGTTCGGCTCAAGGTCAATGGCGTGGAGTACAAGGATCCGGTGACGACTGTCGATGAGGACGGCTTCTGGTCGCTGAAGCTGCCGAAGAGCCTGACCGCGGGCCGCCTTTACTCGATCATGGCAACCTCCAAGAAGAGCGCAGCAGGGAAGTCCGCCGACTCGGATCCGGTCGTCCTCCAGGTCAAGGAGGCGACGGCGTCAGTAACGAAGCCGGTCATCACCTCGCCCGCCGGTGAGGTAAAGGCTGGGGATGAGCTGCGCGTCACCGGCACCGACGGCAACAAGGTGAGCGCCGTCGACCAGAACGGAAACCGGATTGCGGGGCCGGTCGAGGTCAAGGACGGCAAGGCGACGCTGACCCTCCCGAAGGACCTCGATGGCGCTACGCAGATCAAGGTGGTTGCGGAGGACGGCAACGGCAACAAGGCTGAGTCGGACGCGAAGAAGGTCGGCCAGGAACAGGGCGAACTCTACCAGAGCCTCGTTCCCAGTGCGAAGCCGGGCGAGGGCTCCTTCCTCGACGTCACCTTCGAGCCGACCAACGGCGATGTCACGGCTCTTGCGGGCAAGAAGCTGGAGCTGACCGCCCCGGAGGGATTCACCTTCAACAACCAGGTGTCCTTCAAGGTCTTCGGCAAGGAGGGCGACGGTGAGGGCATCTGGCTCGGGGACCGTGTGCAGCTCAGCGATGGCGGCACCAAGGCGACGGTGACTCTGCCGTCGGCCGCGGAGATCAAGAAGACCTTCAACGCCAGCATCGTGGCGGTCAAGTTCAAGATCACGACCTTCCCGAAGGCGACCTCCGGTGCGACGCCGGGTCCGAAGACCGGTGGTCAGGCCACGATCGACGGGATCGGTTCGACGAAGCTGACCGGCAACGTGACTGGTCGGTAGCGGTCCGTCTGCGAAAGCGGCGCTTCGGCTCTGCTTGATGAGAAGTCACTGATGTGGTCGGGGTCCCGGTGTTGGTTCCGGCCACGTCAGTGGCTCTCCGAGCTCAAGCTGATCGCCCGACAGAGCGGGATTCTTCATCGCCGGTGAAGACCGGCATTTGACTCGAAAGTGCTGGGAGCGCACATGTCAGCAATTAATGAACCGTTGACCGAAAAGCCACCCATCTGGGATGGGGAGGACTCCGCATCGGCCACGATTACTTCGCATGACCCGTCCGTCGCAGGGGGACCGGACGGCGTGCCGGAGTCTTTGGTGGCCGATGTCGGAGAACCCCAGGCGGTAGGCCTGTGGCGCCTCGCCTATGGGGTGCTCGGCCTGGCGGCGCTGGCGCTTGGATTCTTGTTCTTCCGGGTGACGGCCGACTCTTCGTTCGTCACCTGGCGTTACGGCCACAACCTCGTCGAACACGGCGTCTGGAACTGGAACAGCAGCGGGCCGCCGGTCGAGGCCTACACCAGCCCGCTGTACGCCGTACTGTCGATCATCCCGGCGCTGGTTGGAATCTCGGCCGAGCTGTTCTTCAAGATCGTGGCGGTCGTTGTGGCCGTCGGCTTCGTCGTTGTCGTACGCAGAGCTCGGCTGCCGAAGGTGCAGGAGTTCGTTCTGCTCGCAGTGGCGCTGGCCAGCCCGATCTTCTTCCTGCAGCTGTTCATGGGCCTGGAGACGGTGTCCTTCGCGTTGCTGACCGGCTGGATGTTCGCGATCGTCTACCGCCGCGGGGGTTTGGGGCGGGCCGGGTTCGTGGTCGCCGGTGCGGTGGCACTCGCCCGGCCCGAAGGTGTGGTCCTGGCGGCGGTGGCGATCATCTCGTCGCTGCTGATCGATCGGAGCCGTGCGAACCGGCGTGGCGCGGCAGCGGTGCTTGCCGTGTGGGGGCTCTATTGGGCCGTACGTTGGTGGTACTTCGGATCCTTCTTCCCGAACGTCTTCACCAAGGAGACCGGCGGCGACGAGCCGATGGCGATCAGGATCATCCAGGTGCTGCCGGTGGCCGGGCCGATCTTCTTGCCGATCCTGATCGGACTGGCGCTGGGCTTCATCGCCTACCGCCGGGCGACGGGAACCGCGCTGTGGTCACGGTCCGCATGGCTGCAGGATGCCGTGCCAGTGGTGCTCGGACTCACCAGCGTGGGCTTGGTGCTCGGGCTGTACGGGGAGTCCGAGCCGGCCATGGATGTCGGCCACCGGCTCTACTGGCAGCTGGTGTTTCCGGTGGTGCTGCTGGTGCTGAGCCGACCGTTGCGGCTGGGGGCGGGCTCCAACGAGACCGAGAGCGGGCGGCAGCGCTGGATGGCGTTGGGCGGGGTGGCGGTTCCGACCTGCGCCGTGCTGCTGTGGTCGCCGGGGACGCTATCGGTGGGCGCGGCGGTGGGTAGCGCCATGGTGGCGCTCGCAGTCGTGGCTGCCACCTGGCGCAGGATCACCGGCGCTGTGCTGCTCGCTGCGATCGGACTCGGCACGATGGTCGGCTTCGGCAATGCCACCGAGCTGACCAGCATGCTCGCCTACCGGTACCGCTTGGCGGCCGCGCACGAGGCGGTCGGTGTGGCGATCGGTGAGTCGCGATGTGCGAGCGGGGCGGTCGCGGTCGCTGACGCCGGTGTGTTGCCGTATCGATCCGATCGGAGCACGATCGACATCGACGGGCAGGGGACCACAGCGCCGTTGGAGGAGACGTTCCTGGCGAGCCAGAACCTGCAGTTGGCGATCCTGCTGTCCGGTTCGGATGATGCCGGGTCCGCGTGGTACTCCACCGAGGCACAGCCGGTGCATTCCTATGTGAGCGACCCGCGGCGTGACTTCTGGTCGGCACCTGCGGCGGAGTTCGCGCCGAACTACTACCTGAACTACTGGATCGGTCCGCAGTGGCGGAGGTGTGACCTGTCAAAGCGGCTCAACCAGGCGTTCAGCGAGTCCCGTGCGCTCAACGACAGGTCCGACGCGCAGATCGTGGCGGACAACCTGTGGAACTTCTCGTTCCTGGGGAGGTAGAGAGTAGTGCTGGGCACCTTCATCGAAGTCTTCACCTACACCTGTAGCGGCGTGTTCATCGCGTACGTATGCGCCATCGTGGTGCCGTTCCTCAGTCGGCGGAAGCTGCCTGAAGGCAACGGAGACGAGTTCGAGTGGCACTTCTTCGTGCCGTGCCGTGACGAAGAGGCTGTCATCGGTGGAACGATCGCGCGGTTGCGGAAGAACTTCCCGACGTCGCACGTCTGGATCATCGACGACGACTCCCACGATGGCACCGCCAGCGTCGTCACCTCGCTCATGTACGCAGAGGGAGTCCGCGATCCGTACGTTCATCTGGTCAGTCGGCGGGCTCCGAACGCACGGACCGGCAAGGGCGACGCGCTCAACGCCGCCTACCAAGAGCTCGCCAGCTGGCTGGGCACGCGCGTGTCCTGGGACCGAGTCATCATCGGCGTCGTCGACGCGGACGGGGCGCTCGCGCCGAACTGTCTGGACGTCTGTGCCGCGGACCACCTCTTCGGAGACAGCACGGTGGGTGCTGTGCAGATCGAGGTGCGGATGCTCAACCGTGACACGGAGCCGACGCTGCCGAGCCGTTTCAAACGGTGGGCAGGGCTGTTGCTCGTTCGGCTGCAGGACATGGAGTTCCGCACGGTGATCTCGGCTATCCAGCACTCGCGGGCGTACGCCGGCACGGTGGCGATGGGAGGCAACGGTCAGTTCACCAGGATGTCGGCGCTGCACGCGATCGCGCAGGGCCGCCAGCAACCCTGGCGAGGTCTGCTGCTCGAGGACTATGAGCTCGGCGTACACCTGCTCATGGCCGGGTGGCGCACCGCTTCCACCTCGGACACCCATGTGGACCAAGAAGGGCTCTACAGCCTGCGCCGGTTCATCACGCAGCGCACTCGCTGGGGCCAGGGAACCATGCAGTGCAGTCGGTATGTTCCCGAGATCTGGCGCTCGCGGCACATCGGGGCTATCGGGGTCACCGAGGTGAGCTACTACCTGATCCAGCCGTGGCTTCAGCTGGTGGGGGCGATCATCTACCCGATCCCGGTGCTGTTCCTGATCGGGCACCTACTACGGGACTTTTCGGTGCTGTCGGCCATGACGGCCGGTCAAGGCTGGCTTCTGATGATCGTCTATCTCGTCATGGCCACCGGCCCCTTCGTCATCTGGGGGTTCATCTACCAATACAAGAGTCTTGGCGGGCGGAACCCGGTTGCCGGACTCGGGATGGGGCTGGCGTTCACGTTGTACGTCTGCACCTTCTACATCACCTCGGTGCGCGCGGTGTGGCGGATGATCCGCGGTCAGCACGGCTGGTCGAAGACTCGGCGCAACGCCGAAACGATCGGCCACGGCGAGGTCGCTATCGAGGCCTGACAGGTCCGGTTTCTCGGATCGAAGTATTTCAACCCAACTGAGTGGAAGAAGAGAGATATGTACAACCCTGGAAAGACCGGCCCGATCGCGGGAACGGGTGGGCTCGCCGCAACTGGCGCGAGCCTGGGCTGGTGGATCTCACTGGCTGTTGTGCTCGTTGTCGCGAGCACTTTGGTGCTGTTGTTCGCTGCTCGTCGTAAGCGACTCGGCCGGGCGGACCTGAGCTGATGAGCACCCGTGAAATCATGCTGTTCGCGGGCACCAGGCCCGAGGCCATCAAGCTGGCGCCGCTCGCGCTGGCGGCCGCGACCACCGAGCTCTCGGCCTCGGTGATCGCGGTCGGGCAACAACCCGGCATGGTTGCGCAGGGGCTGAAGCCGTTTGGCCTGGTGCCCGACCTGCAGATCGACTTCGTCAGGACGGACGGCTCGCTGAGCGAGCTGTGCGCGTTGATGATGCCGGCCATTGATGCGCTTTTGGCCGATCGGGAGCCAGCGGCCGTCGTGGTGCAGGGTGACACCGCGACCACCTTGGTTTGTGCGCTGGCGGCGTTCTGGCGCCGAATCCCGCTGGTCCACTTGGAGGCGGGACTTCGCACGGGTGACTTGGCGTCGCCGTTTCCCGAGGAGGCGAACCGGCAGCTGGTCAGCCGCATCGCCTCCTTGCACCTCGCCCCGACGCGCCGCGCAGAAGATGCCTTGCTCGCCGAAGGGGTGCCGCCCGGGAACGTGGTGATGACGGGAAACACGGTGGTGGACGCTGTGCGTCACATCGCTGCGTTGGATGTTCCACCGCGAGACTCGGCGATCGTGGGGGTCGCTGGCGCCCGAGGCCCTTTGGTGCTCGTGACGGTGCATCGCCGAGAGTCTTGGGGCGAAGGTATCCACAACGTCCTGGAGGCAGTGCGTGACGTCGTCCGCGACTTTCCTGACGCCAGGGTCGTGCTGCCTGCTCACCCGAACCCGAGTGTCCACACCCAGGTGCTCACCGTGCTCGGCGACCACCCCAACGTCACGATCACCAAGCCGCTGGACTATCCGGACCTGGTGTGGACGTTGCGGAGGTCGGCGTTGGTGATCACCGACTCCGGCGGGATCCAGGAGGAGGCCCCGACCTTTCGTGTTCCGGTCCTGGTCGCCCGAGGCACGACCGAACGTCGTGAAGCGGTGGAGACCGGATTCGCCCAGCTGGTCGGCACCGACCGTGCGACCATCGCAGAAGCGGCTCGGAACATCTTGGGCAACGGTTGGGCACTGCCGTTCGGCTCCAACCCGTTCGGTGAGGGAGACGCCGCGGAGCGCTCGCTGAAGGCGATCGGTCGGATGCTTGGTCTTGACGGCCGACGGATCGTCGCGTGCAGTCCGGGAGCCGCCGAGCGAGCGCGATGAGCGGTACGGTGTCGGATCGACCGGCTACGGCGACCACGGAACAGGAGAGCCCTGTTCCTGATGGAGACAACACGACGAGACCGCCCCTGACCTGGGCCATCGTGTCGCTCGTCGCCGAGCTGGTTTTGGTCGGCGGAGTGATCCTGCTCTTCTTCATCGCCTATCAGACCTGGGGCAGAGTCGGGCAGATCGAGGACGCCCAGGAGGAACTTGACAGCCGGCTCGAGCAGAGCTGGCAAGCAGCTCCCGAGCCGTCACGGCCTCGTTCTGCACCATCGCCGGCGCCCGCGGATGGTGCGCCCTTCGTACGGTTGTCGATCCCCCGGCTCGACATGGAATGGACGGTCGTCGAAGGTATTGGCGCAGACAGCCTGGAGGGTGCGCTTGGCCACTACCCACGTTCCCAGATGCCGGGGAAGGTGGGGAACTTCGCGGTTGCCGGGCACCGCTTTCGCGGGTTGCTTCGCGACCTGGACGACGTGGAAACCGGCGACCAGATCCTGGTCGAGGACAAGTTCGCACGCTACGTATATCGAGTCGAGCGGTCTCAGATCGTGAGCCCCGAGAACACCTCGGTCCTCGCGCCGGTTCCAGGGCGGCCTGGCGTGGCTCCTACCCAAGCCCAGATCACTTTGACGACATGTAACCCGAAATGGGATGACTACGAGCGGTTGATCGTCACCGGAGAGCTTGAGTCGATGACCCCGAAGAACCCGACACCATCGGACGGAACGCGATGATCGCTTTTGTGTGGAAGCGGCTGCCAGGCCCGCGCTCGGTCAGGTTTCTGACGATGCTGACGGTGTTGGCTGTGATTGCCGCGCTCCTCTGGTACGGCGTCTTTCCGCTGATATCGGAGCAAGTGCCCATCGGCAATCCGACCGTGGAATAAGGATCGCCCCGTTGCGGGTGTGCAGCCTGGGAATGGGGCTTGTCGAAGCAACGGCGGCAGTGGGCGGTGTCGTGGCGCCGCGACTGCTCCCGGGAGGTCTGCTCATCCTTTAGTAGGACATCCGACCAAGACTCTTGACCTACGGATGGTGATTGCGCATCCTTATGTGTGACTCGGGTCATCACGGAGATCGTGACGGTCGCGCACGGTGCTAGTGACGGTGTGCGACATGTCCATCGCCAAGACACAAGCTGGAATCGTGGGTCGGGCGTAGACCGCCAGATCCAAGGGGGCCGTTGGCGGCTGGCGTGACCGCAGCTCGCCTTCGCGGAGGGGGAGATTAGGTTGTTGGATTGTTCTTGGGCGCGCGGGGGCGCTTCATGATTCGGGTCGCACTCATCGAGGAGATGCGGGTCTTGCGTGACGCTGTTGCTTCCATGCTCGACCAGCACCCCGGTCTAGTGGTGGTCGGTAAGGCTGGATCGGCAGCTGAGGCGATCCCGTTGGCGGAGGAAACGAGTCCGGACGTCATCGTGATGGATGCCGCACTAGGTGATAGGCACGGTGTTGTGGTTGCCGATGAGGTTCGTCGGCGTTGGCCCGGGACCCGGATCTTGCTGCTTTTGGCACAGGTGAAGCCGGGGGTGGTTCGCGAGGCTCTGATGGTCGGTGTGGACGGCCTCTTGCCGATGGCGGTGTCCATGCGCGAGGTGATTGCGGCTATCACCGAGGTTCATGAGGGGAAGCGCGTTCTCGACCCCGACATGGTCGCCGCTGCGCTGGAGATCGGGGACAACCCGCTCTCCCCGCGAGAGCGCACGGTGCTGCGGCTCATCGCGGACGGTGATGCTCCGGGAGTGATCGGGAGGAGTCTGCACCTAGCCGAAGGTACGGTGCGTAATCACATCACTCGCGCGATCGGCAAGCTTGCGGCGCGTAACGTGATGGACGCCGTGCGCATTGCAGACCGGATGGGTTGGCTGGAGTACGAATCTGGCCTGTTGGGGCCCGAGCGCGAAGTGGCCTGAGGGTTTGCGACGCAGCTCTCTGTGCGCCGGCCTCGCGGACGCGCGAGATGTTGGACGCTAGTCTTGGTCACATGGCAAGAGTTGCTGCGGAGGACCGGCGCGCCCTTCTGGTCCAGGCCGCGATCAGGGTGATGGCTCGTGACGGGGTTGCGCAGGCGACGACCCGGTCGATCGTGGCGGAGGCCGACATGTCGCTTGGTACGTTCCATTACTGCTTCCGCTCCAAGGAGGAGCTGCTGGAGCAGGTGATCACCACGATTACCAGCCACACACTGGAGCCGGCCTTGGAGATCATTGCGGGTTCAGGGACGCTGGAGGAGAAGCTTCGCGGTGGTCTGGAGTCCTATTGGCAGCACGTGCTGGACAATCCGGACGAGCACCGGCTGACATACGAGCTGTCGCAGTACGCGGTGAGACACCCTGCACTGACGGAGCTCGCGCGCGTCCAGTACAGGTCCTACCTGGCGGCGTTCACCCAGCTCCTCGAAGGGCTCGCGGTGAGCAGTGGGGTGGTCTGGGCGGTCGACGTGGAGGTGCTGGCGCGTTACGTCACGGCGACCGTCGACGGGCTCACCCTCCTCTATCTCAACGAGGGTGACGCGGAGGCCGCGGGTGCGGTCGTCGAACTGGCCGCCACGCAGTTGGAGGGGCTGGTCGCACACAGATCCTGATCGTGCGAGCGAGGCCCAGGTCATTCAGATCGCGACGTGGCCCCCAAGACCGGATAGTGGTCGGAGTAATGGCGATAGGTCCTCCGTCCGGAGGTCCAAGTTGGTGAGGTCGGAGTCAGGGTGGTGTTGGTCCATCCTTGCGGCTGTGGATGCCCGCGCCGGAAGAGCACGTAGTCCAGCTGCTCGCGCCCACCCGAGCTTGCCAGCGGGTTGGTCTCCGGATCCCAGCTGTAGCGATGGCCTGCGTACGACGGGTCCATGGCGTCGAGCGTAGAGAGCATGGTCTCGTACTCCGGGGATTCCCTGATCACATTGAGGTCGCCGGCGATCACGACCGGCTCGTTCGTCGGTATCGCGAGCGCGTTGATGAAGCCGTCGATCTCGGCGAGCTGCTTGGTTCGGACCTTGGCAGCGTCCCCGAAGCAGAACGTGTCCTCCGCCTGAAGATGGGTCGCAATCATGTGCACCGGTCGACCGTCGACCTCTAGTCGGGCGTAGGCGAAGCCCTTGTTCGAGAACCAGTCGGCGCCGCATCCGTTGGAGTACACATACTGAATCTGGTGGGTGATCGGCCACTTGCTCAGGATTGTCACGCCGCCGTCCTCCGGGGTCAGCTTGGAGTATGACCCGAGTGTCTCGTCCCAACCTGACCGGGAACGGCCAACCACGGGGGTCTGGTGCGGATACTGGTTCGACAGACGCGCTTTCAGCATGTCCGAGGGTCCGGTGTCGAACGCCTCTTGCAGCACAACCACGTCGTGGTCGCGGATGTAGTCCGCGTTCGCGATCAGATCTACCCGTGCGGCATTGGCCTTCCCGCCCAGGCCCTCTGGCAGCATCAGGATGTTGTGGGTCAGGATGCTCAGCTCGGGGACGGAACCTGGTCCGGATGCGGTTGTCGATGGTGCCGGGGCCTGGGTGGCCGGAAGCATCGGCGTCGGGCTGGACAGCAACGACGCAGCGACGACTCCTACCGCTGTTCCTCCTGCCACCGTTGCTCCTATCGCCTTGACGCGTGCCGCCTTGCGCCTCATCGGACCACCACCGGCCCCTGGACTGAGGGGAGCGAGGCGGTGCGGCCGTCGGGCGCCCGCAATCCCCGCACGACGGTGCCCCTGGTAGGCATCGTCGAGCCGAGATCGGCCATGGTCTGCGCGAACTCGGAGAGATTCATAGTTGGAGGATGCACGCTCCGGGGTCGCCTGGTCAAGTGTCTTGGTCGATTGACCAGTCTAGAAGCGTAAGTTCTGACGGCTGCCGAGGTTCAGCGTGCGGTCAGGCGGTAGGCGGGCAGGCGGAGCCATGTCGCGGCGCGCCAGACCCACTCGATCGGGCCGTAGGCGTGCGTGCCCAGCCAGAGGCGACTAAAGACCGACTGGGCACCGATGACAGCGACAGTGAGCACGACCGACGGGAGGACGCTGGTCATATGGCCGAAGTCGATGAGGAGAGCGGCGAGAGCCAGGATGACCGCGGCGGTGACGTAGTTCGTCAAGGCCATCCGGCCGAGCGGCTCGAAGACGGAGTCTATGACGCGGCGCACGGGGGTGCGCCACAGCAGCGCCAGGCCGGCGATGTACAGGAGGGCCATGATCCCGCCCGCGATGCCGCCCGGCGTCGAGAAGCGTGGGTCGCCCGGAACCGTCAGCTGCCACATCAATGCCGGGACAGTGAGAACTCCCGCGGCAACGAACACGACCAGGACCGTCCGGGTAGAGGTCTCCAGCAGCCGGGGCAGTCCGTACGCCGCTGCCCCCGCGCCGAGCAGGATCAAGCCCGGTGTCGCCGCGAGACCACCACCGAAGAGTGCGTACGCCGCGATGGTCCCCGCTACGCCTGTTGCGAGGATCAGCCAGCGCGGTGCCAAGAGCACGATCGGCAGCATCAGCAGACCGAAGATGCCGTACTCCAGGAGCACGTTTCCGGGGTAGGCGAGCCAAAGGACCAGGCCGATTCCGGTCAGCGAGACCATCCTGAGCACCATCGCCTGCCAAGGACGTATGCGTGTGGTGGTGCGCCGCGCTCGGGCACCGTCGAGAACGAGCCACATGCTCACCCCGAACAGCAGCACGAATATCGGCACGAAGCGTGTCTGAACGGTGAGGAAGAGTATGTCCAGCACCGGGTCTGCAGAGGGACGGGCCAGGTCATTGCCGAGGCCGGTGATGTCGCGGGCGTTGACAAGCAGAATTCCGAAGATGGCGAAGCCGCGCAGCGTGTCGAGGAAACGCCAGCGTGGTCGGGGTGCCATGGGGAGGGAGTCTGTGGTCTCGGGGACAACGGGAGTCTGTGTGCTCATGGGAGACAATTTATTGTAGTAACCCTATGACCGCCGTCGCCCTGGGGCCAGGCATGTAAATATTCATGATAGAGCCCATGAATTCAGCACGAAAGAGCTCATGAATTCAGCATCAATTTGCTCGAAATCACGACAATCACGGATACCTAGTGGCGCGCGTCACACAAATGCGTATGGTGAGCGTGAACGCAATCACGCAAACGCACAGCAGGGGTGGCGTATGTACTTACTCAGCAGGATGCGGCGCGCCGCCAAGGGCGCTCAGTGGGGCCGGGGGGTGACCTTATTGGTCAGCCTTGCCGTCGTCCTTGGCGTCAGTCAAACCGTCGTGCCAGGTGAAGCTGCCATTGTCTCAGCATCGTCGGAGCGCCCTTGGTGGGAACCCGTCGAGCGTCCTGAGGACGACATGCAGCTCAATGTCGAAGGGGAACCAATCACCACGGACCCAGGCGAGCCCGTGCGTGGGTTCATCGACGCACACAGTCATCTGAACTCAAATGTTGGTTTCGGTGGCGGGCTGATATGCGGCCAACCATTTGCCGAGGGCGGAGCAAGAGAGGCCCTAGGGAATTGTCCGATCTCAATCGTTGAGGTACCGAACATTTTGGTGCACCTTTTCGGCACCGATCGTGATCTCATCGAACGCTTGATGACCTCCGTCAAGTCCGTCGACCCGAAGGGATACCCCACCTTCAGGGGCTGGCCCAGCGTCTTGATGTACGCCCATCAGTCCGCCTACTACACCTGGCTTGAGCGCTCTTGGCGGGCCGGCCAACGGATTCTTGTCAACCAACTGGTGAGCAACGGTGCGGTCTGTGGGGCGTTGCGGCTGCTCGGTACCAACCGCTCTGATGCGAACTGCGACGAGATGGCCGCCCTTCGCCTGCAACGCAAGGCTGCCCTCGATATGGAAGAGTATATCGACGGTCTTTACGGCGGTCCTGGGAAAGGCTTCTTGCGTGTCACGGACACGCCCGAAGAAGCGCGTGAGGTCATTCAGCAAGGAAAGCTCGCCGTCGTGACCGCAGTCGAAACCAGCGAGCCATTCGGCTGTAAGCAGGTGCGTGACCTGCCTCAATGTACCAAGGCTGACATCGTCAAGGGCCTGGATGAGTTCAAGGAGATGGGTGTTAGCAGCCTGTATCTGTGCCACAAGTATGACAACGCTCTGTGTGGTGTTCGCTTCGACAAGGGAACCTCAGGTGTTGCGGTCGAGAAGGCGCAGGAAGTCTCCACGTTGACTTCCTGGGAGACGGAGTCGTGCGATGGGCCCGCCGCCGACTACCCCATCCATGGGGACACGGTCAAGCGCTGCAATAAGCGAGGACTTACCGACCTTGGTGAATTTACTGTTCGCGAGATGATCAAGCGAGGGATGTCGATCGAAATCGACCACATGAGCGCCAAAGCCGCGGCACGCACTTTGGAAATTCTTGAAAAGGAGGAGTACCCAGGCGTGGTCTCCAGCCACTCGGTGATGGACGAAAGCTTCGAAGAACCCCTCACGAGGCTCGGCGGATTCAAAGTTGGTTACCCCGAGCCAGTGCAAGTGCACGTTGAGGAGTGGAGGAGAGGCAAGGAAGATCGTCGGCGGGCTGGAAATAGCGGATACGGCCTTGGCGTTGACGCAAATGGACTCGGTACTCGAACGGAAGCCGGCTATGGTGAGCGGCCGATCAAGTATCCTTTCATCGCCCCGGACGGTAAGACCCGCGTGTATGAGCAGAAGAGCGGCGAGCGGACGTTTAACATCAATAAGGACGGATTAGCCCACTCTGGAATGGTGCCAGACTATATCGAGCAGGTGCGTGTTAACGGTGGAGGTAGCGAGTACATCGACGAGGTGATGAACGGGGCAGAGGAGTATCTCCAGTTCTGGGCTGCGGCTCGGTCCCACTCCGACAACGAGCAAGTCGGCCCTGCGTCGACGGGAGATTCCGTTGGCGGCGACTGGGCGAAATTGCCCATGAATCCGGAAGCGCCAGACCAGGTGGTCCTTTCGGTCAATCGGCCGACCTCAACCGTCCGGCCCGGTGAGCGAGTGAAGGTCCGGGTAGAGTGGGACCCTAGCAACCTCTCGAATCAGTTCGCGTCTGCGGAATCGCAAGAGGAGAAGAAGGAGCTCGGTCAAGAGCTGATCCGGATCTGGTCCAAGAACAGTGCGAGCCTGACCCTAGATGGACTGGATTGTGGCGAATTTGGCCGCTACTTCCGTGGTGATGCGCGAACTGGCTGGGAGCAGGGCGTGGGCGGCAGTGCTGAAGACTTCGTCGAGGTAGATTTTTCCAATCTACTCAAGAAGGTGATATCTCTCCTGGGTGGCATCGCGAACTTTGCCGATATAGATACCCAGCTCGACAAGCTCCTTGGGTCCCAGCTTCGCGCCACATGTGAGTTTACCGTTCCTGAGGAATTACGAGGTGCCATCAAGGTAGGTGCCAACGTCGCGCTGTCCAACTTCGCGGGTCTTTCTACGAAAGAGGAGTCGATCGTCGGCTATCTCAATGTTGCGGAGCCCGAGGCGCCGTCCAAGCCGACGATCTCGGGGGCCGCGGAGGGTCAGATCTTTCTCCCCGAAGGAGGTGTGCTGAAAGGCAAGACAAGCGCTGGGGCGGTCGTACGTCTCATGATCGGCGGCAATCCGCGTAAGGACCCGGTCACCACGGCCGATGAGAGCGGACACTGGGAGCTCAAGGCTCCGGCGGACCTCACGTCAGGCGAGACCTACTCGATCGGGGCCGTTGCCAAGAACAAGGACGGCGGCAAGGAGGTGAAATCCGACTCTATACCTGTCACGATCGAATAGCCCGGACCGTTCACCTGGTTGCAGCGTGACTGGCGTGTAGGAAGACCGTGAATCGCCCCGGGACTGATGGAGGCTCCGCGCCTCCACGAAACCCGGGGCGATTCAGTTCATCGTGTGCTGCGATGGGCTCAAGGGCATGCCCGAGGCGATCAACACGGTCTAGCCCCAAGCCCGGATCCAGACCTGCGTGGTCCATCTCGTGCGCAACAGTCTGCGTTTGTCCTCGCGGGAGGACTGGCAGAAGCTGATCCCGGGGATGCGGCGGATCTACGCCCGGGAAGTCGAGGAACGGGGTGAACTCCTCCCATGCCTCGCGCCAGGACCGGATCAGGGCGGGATAGGTGGCTTCCCAGCGCTCGGCGAACTCTTCGAACTCGCCCTCGGCCGCCTCGCGGTTGACCGCGATGGGTGTCGGCGTGGAATAGGTGTCACGAATCCATGTCCTGTGACACGTTTGCATCACTCGTATACGTGCGTGCAAGGCTGGGGGAGTGGCCAACCGACTCGTGTCTGCAACCTCGCCGTACTGATCGCACAGACCACCGGCCAGCTGAACTCGGCGATCAGTCCGGCAACAAGCACCACCATGCCGGCGGCGGGGCCACTGACCTGCAGAGCTGACCCGCCCAGCAGCCGGCGACGATGCCGCCGACTATGGCGGCCGTGAGCCCGGCGGCGACGGGCGCCCCGGAGGCGACCGCGATACGGGCACCTCCCAACTCGGGGGGATTGCGGTTCCACCGTTCCATGCCCGCTTGACGCCCAGTCAAGAAGCCGAACGCCCTCAGCAACCGATTGGAAGGGAAGACCATGAAGAAGTCCACAACCGGCGAGATCACGGTCCTGGTGATTGCGATCGCATGCATCGCGCTCGGGCTTGTCATCGGACCGATAGTGTCCACCAGCCCTGTACGGACCTGGATCCCAGTCGGCATCGGGGTCCTCTTGATCGTGCAGTGGATGCAGATGCGACGCGCTCGGGCGCGTCGCGATGCGGCCCAGCAACGAGCCACCCACTCCTCTGGGAGCTAGCGGTTTGCAAGTCGTCGGGTCGTCCCGCGGGCGGTTCGGGTTGCGCCGATAGCTGCTCACAGCGTTGCTCCTTATCTAGAGGTCGAGGAACCGCACCGCGTTGTTTTCGAAGGCGCGGGCCCATCCCGAGGTCGCGCTCTGCTTCGACTGCGCGCGATGGGCACGTCGTCGGGCGCTTCTGCGTGCCGAAGCAGGTCGCCGAGGAATGCGGGTGGAAATGCGTCGGGCCCTGGCTCAGATGCGTGCGGCCGTCATCGGCCGCGGCTGGCACGACCGCTCAATGATCGGCCCGATCCTTCGGTGGGTCGACCGAAGGCTGCCGTGACGCGCGCGTTGTCGCGGTGAGTGAGTTTCCGAGGGCGAGAGTGGCCACTGGTCGGGTGGGTTGGACCCTGGGTAGTAAGAGCGCAGCCAGCTGCGCTGGCTACATCAGGGGGAACGGCCATGAAGGCGGAGTCTGGGCGGGAGGCGATCCCAGAGTCCCAGGTGCCCCTTGCGCGATCGAGATCTTTCAAGGTCGCCTCGCGTGAAGTACGCCGGGACGGGCTGTGCGGCAGCGAGCAGCCCAGTATTCTCACGCCGGAGCAGGACGCACGGGCGGTGCGTGCGCTGGCCGTGTTCAAGGCGAAGCGCGATGCATTCTTGGCGGGGGTGTCGTTAGAGCAGCTCGACGCGGATGTCTGGGTTGTCGACGTAGATCCGGTCCACGCCGAAGTCGCGTAGCAGTCTCTGCCGCAGAGATACCGGTACTGATTCGTCTTCCAGCCCCTGGGCAAGTTCGGTGAATCGTTCGGCTATCTCTCCAGAGAATGGGAGAACGTCGATCCGCGCCGTTTCGCCGAGACTTGCCAGCTCGGCCCGTGCCGCGCTGATGGCCTCGTCGGTGCTGCGCTTAGTTGACGTGAGGTCGTCGTCGTCGAGAAGGCCCTTGATGGCCAGCCGTTTGGCGTTCTTCCACTCGGCTGTAGATTCCGCGATGCGGGCTTCGAGAACGGACCGTCTGCGGGCATGTTCGTCTTTGGACACCCCGCGGCTGACCGCGACCTGGACCGTGGCGCCACCACGGATCGGCTGCGATCCGACACCCTTGATGATGCGGTCGCCCAGCATGCTGTTCACGCGCTTGCAAGGGCCTGGGTAGCCATCCTTGGCGACCATTCCAGGGCGTGTGCCCGGGCAGTAGAACCGGATGCGCATCTTCATGTTCGGTTTGCCCGGATTGTCGACTCGAGCGTACATACGGTGTCCGCAGCGGGCGCAGTAGACGAAGCGATCCAGGACGTGCTCAGGAACGACGCGCTTCTTCATGCGACGTTCGCCGCGTCGAGCCATGCGCTGGGAGTGCACTCGATCCCAGAGGCCGGGATCCACGAGTGGACCGAGCGGGGACACCTTGACGACACGTCCAGGGTCGTCCTCATCGCGTGCTTCCAGGTACGGCTTGCCGTTCTCGTCACGAAGAACCTGCCGACGGCCCCACACCAGTTCGCCTTTGTAGAGCGGATTGTCGAGGATTCCGTTGATGGTGTTGCCGCCCCACCCGGATCTTCCTGTTTTGGTTGGTACCGCTTCCGCATTCAATCGTCGGGCGATCTCGTCGGACGGAACGCCCCCGTCTGCCCATGCGAAGATCTGCTTGAGCCAGGGGTACTCGTCCGGGTGCAGTTCGAGTTCACCTGAACGCACCTTGCGGCCTGCGACGAAGGCCGGCATCCCGCTGGGGAGCTCGACGCCATCGACCACCAGCGGCTTCATACGTACGCCGTAAGCGGGGCGCATGGCGATCGTGGAGCCGGCCGCAACCTTGGCTCGAAGATTGCGACGGGTGCGGCGCCTGACTTTGAGTACTTCGCCCTTCGCGTTCACGGCGCGAACGTCGGCGTCGTACATCGCGTCCTCGTCGTGCGGATCGATCAGGCCGATGTCCTCGGTCACGAGCGTGATGCCGAGTCGCTTGCACAGGGTCGTGATCTGCTGGCGCTGTCCGATACCTGCGGTGAGCCGCTCGAGTTCGTTGACAACCAGGTAGTGCACGTCGCGGTTGGCTTCCAGGTAGTCGAAGAGCTCCTGGAGGCCGGGGCGGTCGGCAAGACTGCGAGACACACCCTCGTCGGCGAACGAGTGAACCAAGACGACGTCGTGCTCGGATGCGACGGCGTCGTTGATCGCGCGCTGCTCAGCCGTCGAACCCTGCTCGTCGGTTGAGTAGCGCGTGTAACCAACTCCGCGCCGCGCCTGCGGCCCGGCGTCGCGGCGCCGTGCCTTCACAGGTGCATGTTACCGCGAATACGTACAACTAGAACGGATGTCGTCCCACTTCGGCTCGAACGCATAGCTGCCGTCGGTCGGTACGCCCTTCGCCGGCTTCGCGAGCATCGGCAGGATCGGCGGCATCACAGGAAGGTCCACCTTGAACACAATAGGTGAAGACTCGGCTGCAGAACTTTGTTTGCGACCCACACCGAATGGTCAATCTAGGGGACGCAGGGCGGCCGGCGAGACCTAGTTTGGATAGAACTCAGGACGCGCCCAGAAGAAGTCTCCGACGCCTGAGCGGTGATGAAAGCGACGATGGCGCCATGCGCCGGATTCTCATTGCGTTGACCATGTGCTTCGGGCTGCTCGTCGCCGGCGCCCCTCACGCCTCGGCGCCCCCATCCGAGCCAGACCTGTGCCCGACGGACCGGCCGACCTTGTACGACCTGACCATGACCGTCAAGAACGTCTGGGCTCTGGACGACTACACCCAGCACGTCCAGGTGTGACGGATCGGCCAGAAGCACTACTGCTTCCGCATCGAGTACGATCGACCCGATCAACCCGATCAACCCGGTCGGGTGGAGATCGAGGCCGTTGCCGGTTTCCGGCCCCGATACGCGACGAGATCTGACAAACCTGGAAACCAGCCCTCAGCAGGCCGCGTCAGCTGCGTTCAGAGCGAGCGCCCGCGCATCACGTCGTTCCTCCCGATGCACGAGTCAGTGCGGTGAGCACGACGTTCGCCGTCTACAGTTGTCCCGTGCGTTTCGGCGTACGTTCCCCGGTTGGTCTGCCGGCAGGGCCCGCCTGACTTTGAATCACGCTCTCGTGTGCCAGAATCACGCTCCGTGCCGGTGCTGAGTGGGGGAGAATGGCACGCAGCGGGCCGGAAACGGTCCCGTTCCCCAGTTGCTCTGCCGGTAGGGGCCGCCAGACTTTGAATCTGGATTAGGGACGTTGGTTCGACTCCAACCTGGGGAGCAGAAACCGCCCGAGGTCATCTGACCTCGGGCGG
>JALZDD010001003.1 GCA_030862715.1 Actinomycetota bacterium
CTCTACGTCTCGGCCGAGTTCACCAACAACGAGACCGGTGAGATCAAGGGCCAGACGGTCTTCATGGGCGACTTCCCGCTCATGACCCCCAAGGGCACCTTCGTCATCAACAGCACCGAGCGGGTCGTGGTCTCGCAGCTGGTCCGGTCGCCGGGTGTGTACTTCGAGCGCTCCGCCGACAAGACCTCGGACAAGGACATCTACACCGCCAAGCTGATCCCCAGCCGGGGCGCCTGGCTGGAGTTCGAGATCGACAAGCGCGACATGGTCGGCGTCCGCCTCGACCGCAAGCGCAAGCAGAACGTCACGGTGCTGCTCAAGGCCCTCGGCTGGACCAACGAGCAGATCCGCGAGGAGTTCGGCGAGTACGAGTCGATGATGCTGACCCTCGAGAAGGACAGCACCACCGCTCAGGACGACGCGCTCCTCGACATCTACCGTAAGCTGCGCCCGGGCGAGCCCCCGACGCGTGAGGCCGCGCAGACGCTGCTGAACAACTACTACTTCAACCCGAAGCGCTACGACACCGCCAAGGTCGGTCGCTACAAGGTCAACAAGAAGCTCGGTCTGACCGAGGCCTTCGACCAGCAGACCCTGACCGTCGACGACATCGTCGCGACGATCAAGTACGTCGTGGCGCTGCACGACGGGCGTACGCAGCTCGACATGCCGCAGGGCACGATCGACATCGCCGCTGACGACATCGACCACTTCGGCAACCGCCGGATGCGGACGGTCGGCGAGCTGATCCAGAACCAGCTGCGTACGGGCCTTGCTCGTATGGAGCGCGTGGTGCGCGAGCGGATGACGACCCAGGACGTCGAGGCGATCACGCCGCAGTCCCTGATCAACATCCGTCCCGTGGTCGCTGCGCTGAAGGAGTTCTTCGGCACCTCGCAGCTGTCGCAGTTCATGGACCAGAACAACCCGCTCGCGGGCCTGACGCACAAGCGGCGTCTGTCTGCTCTCGGGCCGGGTGGTCTCTCCCGTGACCGCGCCGGCATGGAGGTCCGAGACGTCCACCCGTCGCACTACGGGCGGATGTGTCCGATCGAGACCCCTGAAGGTCCCAACATCGGTCTGATCGGTTCGCTGGCCTCCTTCGGCCGGATCAACCCGTTCGGTTTCGTCGAGACGCCCTACCGCAAGGTCGAGAACGGTGTCGTCACCGACAAGATCGACTACCTGACCGCCGACGACGAGGACCGCTACGTCATCGCGCAGGCCAACGCGGCCGTCGACGAGAACATGAAGTTCGCGACCGAGCGCGTGCTGGTCCGCCAGCGCGACGGTGAGGTCTCCGAGCTCCTGGCCGACGAGGTCGACTACATCGACGTCTCGCCGCGCCAGATGGTGTCGGTCGCGACCGCGCTGATCCCGTTCCTCGAGCACGACGACGCCAACCGTGCGCTCATGGGCGCCAACATGCAGCGTCAGGCGGTGCCGCTGGTTCGCAGCGACTCGCCGCTGGTCGGCACGGGCATCGAGTACCGCGCGGCTGTCGACGCCGGTGACGTGCTCGTCGCGAAGAAGGCCGGTGTGGTCAAGGAGGTCTCCTCCGACCTGATCGAGACCCTCAACGACGACGGCACCTACACGTCCTACAAGCTCGCGAAGTTCGAGCGCTCCAACCAGGGCAACTGCGTCAACCAGCAGCCGCTGGTCGACGAGGGCGCCCGGGTCGAGGTCGGCTCCCCGCTGGCCGACGGTCCGGCGACCCAGGGTGCCGAGATGGCGCTGGGTGCCAACCTCCTGGTCGCCTTCCAGTCGTGGCAGGGCCACAACTACGAGGACGCGATCATCCTCTCCCAGCGTCTGGTGCAGCAGGACTACCTCACCTCGATCCACATCGAGGAGCACGAGGTCGACGCCCGCGACACCAAGCTGGGTCCGGAGGAGATCACCCGGGACATCCCGAACGTCTCCGACGAGATGCTGGCCGACCTCGACGAGCGCGGCATCGTGCGGATCGGGGCCGAGGTGACCACCGGCGACATCCTGGTCGGCAAGGTGACGCCCAAGGGCGAGACCGAGCTGACGCCGGAGGAGCGGCTGCTGCGCGCGATCTTCGGTGAGAAGGCGCGCGAGGTCCGCGACACCTCGCTGAAGGTGCCGCACGGCGAGAGCGGCACGGTCATCGGCGT
>JALZDD010001042.1 GCA_030862715.1 Actinomycetota bacterium
CGCGGCGCCGGCTGGAAATCTACGCAGCTCAGACAGCGCCATTGGTGCTGGCTTACGGTGACCGCGGGCTGCTCCACCGCATCGACGGAACTGGCCCGTTCGATCTGGTGGGGCGCCGGGTTCGCGTAGCACTGGGTCTGGGAACTGTGCCGCCTCGGAGGCCGCTCAAAGACGCCACCGAGATCACTAAGTGATCCGGCGAGTTCAAAGGCCAGGGTTGCGGCGGCGGGCCAGGTACACCAAGGCGGCGTTGTGCTTCTTGCCCTGTGCTCGTTTGCGGTCGTAGTAGGCCCGGCTGGTCGGGTCGTGCAGGGCGGCGAACGCGCCAGGAAGAAGGCGCGTTTGAGTTGATTGTTCCCGGCGCGGCTGGGGTGTTCACCGCAGATGCTGGTCCCGGATCGACGGGTGATGGGGGCGAGTCCGACGTAGGCGGCCAGGTGGCCGCTGGTCGGGAACGAGGATCCGTCGCCGACTTCGAGGAGGATGCGGGATCCGGTCCCGACGCCGATGCCGGGCATCGATGTCAGGACCCCTCCAAGAGGGTGCGCATCAAGCATCTCCTCGATCTGCGCCGCGGCAGTCTCGTTGGGGTCAGCAGGCCGGCCAGTTGGGTGGCGAGCCGTGGCAGGACCATCTTGGCGGCACGGGTGCCGGGCACGGTCACGTTCTGCACGGTCAGCGCCTGTTGGACATCATCGTCGAGTCGCTCATGCGAGCGTGGTGCCCGGGTCTTGGTGGGCGCGATGAGCTGGCGGTGGGTCCCTGCGGCCAGGCCGGTCGGCCACCGAAGCGGGTCAGCAGCTCGAGCACCGCCCTGCGCGCGATGTCGTTGCCGAAGCGGTGATGGCGTACGCGACGGCAAACCTTGCGCCGTACCAACGGCCGAAGGAGACCCTTCTAGTTGACGACCTCCCGCTCGCTCACTCGGGAAAGATCGTCCGCGCGGCAACCGGCCCGACAATTGATGCAACCCACCTTGGTGGCTGACTGACCTTCGAGGATCCTCGTCTGGTCCCTTGCGACCTCTGAACGCGGGCGTCTTAGTCGCCGACCGGTTAGGTGCCACTGGCCCGCCCCCGAGTGGGGGCGGGCCTGCTTCTTTTAGGCGTCCAATGCCGTGTGCCGGATCGGATGGTGCTGGGCTGGTGGGCCGCTCAGGTCTCGGTGCGCAGTGCTGACTTGAAGGATTCTCGAGTGGCAAGGGCGGCGGCAATGGTCACGCAGCAGGCGGCTACGACCATGGCGGCGATCCACCAGGGCTCCCCGTTCGATCCGGCAAGTAGTGCTGTTGCGATGAACGGTGTCGGTGCTCCTGCCAGGAGTGCGCCCAGTTGGAACCCGACCGAAACGCCGCTGTAGCGCACTCCCGTTCCGAACATCTCAGAGAACATGGCTGCAAGCGGCGCGAAGACCGCGGCGTGGGCAAGGCCGACCGTGAGCAGCGTTGCGATGCAGATCAGGACGGGTTGACCGGTGTCGACGAGCCAGAAGTACGGGTAGGCGAAGAGGGCCCCGGCAGCTGCACCAAACAGCACCACCGGTCGCCGGCCAAAGCGGTCGGAGAGGGCGCCGAAGAACGGCATCAGGACGAGCTCGGCGGCCGATGCGATCAATACTGCGGTGAGCGCCAGAGTCCGCGAGACGCCAACTTCGGTGGTCAGGTAAGCCAGCGCGAAGGTGGCGAAGATGTAATAGAGGACGTTGTCGGCGAACCGGATGCCAGCGCTGATCATGACCTCGCGCGGGTACTCGCGGATGACCTGGACCAACGGTGCCTTCACGACCTCGCCACGCGACTGTGCCTCGGTGAACTCGGGCGATTCCTCGATCTTGAGGCGGATGAACATCCCCACCGCTACTAGGAGCAGGCTGGCCAGGAACGGGACGCGCCAGCCCCAGGCATCGAACCGATCCGCGGGCAGTTGAGAAACAAGTGCGAGCACTCCCGTGGAGAGCATCAGGCCGATCGGTACACCCAGTTGCGGGAAGCTACCCAGGAAGCCGCGCCGTTGCTCGTCGGCGTGCTCGACGGCCATCAATGCAGCGCCACCCCATTCACCGCCGACTGCGAATCCCTGGGCCACCCGCAAGAGGACGAGAATCAGTGGGGCAGCGAGGCCGATCGAGCTGTAGGTCGGCAGCACGCCGATCAGGGCCGTGGACAAGCCCATGACCAGGAGGGTCATCACCAGCATCGCTTTGCGGCCCACCCGATCGCCGAAGTGACCGCAGACCGCCGCGCCCAGGGGGCGGGCGAAGAAGCCGACGCCGAAGGTGGCGAAGGCCAGCAATGTTCCAGCCGTGTCGCTGTACTCGGGAAAGTAGAGGCGGTTGAAGATGAGCGCGGCGGCGGTGCCGTACAGGAAGAAGTCGTACCACTCGATCGCGCTGCCCATGAGGCTTGCGATAGCCACGCGGCGCGCGCTGCTGGTGTCTCTCGTCCTGGGTGGTTCGTGTTGGGTTGAGTTCGAAGTGGTCATCGTTGGGTCCTCCTGGCGCTCACTGCGCCTGTCCTTATCGACGGGCTGCCACGCGACATGTGGCTGCCGTCACAAATATTCTCTAGAGAACTATGCATGATCAAGTCTTTCATGCATACTCAGTGTGGTCTCGATCACATTGGAGGAACAAAGTGTCCGCACGACTTATCACTCGGATGACGGGGGAGTTCGTAGGTCTCTTCCTGATGACCTCAATCGGACTAATGACGGTGGCGACAGCGGTCACCTCGGCCAGCTACGGGCTCTTCGAGCTCAGCATGGCCTTCGCATTCGTCGTCATGATCATCGTCATCGCCGTCGGCGCCATCAGCGGTGCACACGTCAATCCGGCGATCACCATCGCCCTGGCAGTGTTCGGGCGCTTCGCGTGGCGCGAGGTGCCGGCATACATCGCAGCTCAGTTGGCAGGTGCGATCTCTGGCTCGATGCTTCTTTATGGCCTGTATCGCAGTCCGATCCTTCGCTTCGAGCAGGCCAACGGCATCGTGAGAGGGTCGCCCGAGAGCAGCATCACCGCGATGATCTTCCACTGCTTCGCGCCCAACCCGGCGATCGCTGGAGCGAACGGGTGGAGCACGGACCTGATCGGTACGCCAGTTGCCTTCGCGGGCGAAGTCTTCGGCACGTTCGTGCTCGCCTTGGTGCTCTTTCTCATGCTCGACCCGCGCAACGCGTTCGCGCCTAGCCCCAAGTCATTTGCCATCATCGTGGGTCTCGTCATCGGGTTCATCATCATGGTGCTCGCACCGTTGACCATGTCTGGAATCAACCCGGCACGTGACCTGGGGCCACGCATCACAGCCTGGCTGCTCGGCTGGGGAGACGTCGCGTTCCCCGGCATTGGACCGGACTGGTGGGTCTGGACACTCGGTCCCATCGTCGGTGCCGTCCTGGGTGGCGGGGCGGCGATCGCTCTAGGTCGACTCATTTCCACTTCCGTGCCGGAGGATGCCGCGGTGGCTGAGACCGTTCCCGCCCACGAGGCATCCTCACAACCGACTGATGACGCCGCAGGCCCAGCGTCCCCGCACGTTCCCGCGGCATCTGCGACAACCCTGACCACCCGCTGAGAGGACCATTCGAAATGATCACCGACTTCGACTACATCATCGTTGGTGCCGGTTCGGCGGGCTGTGCGATCGCACGCAAGCTGTCCGACTTGAGCGCGGGCCATATCCTCCTGCTCGAAGCGGGAGGACCCGCTGAACATCCCGGCATCGCGGACCCGCGAGCGTGGCCTACGCTTTGGGGCGGTGAGATCGACTGGGCCTACGTAACGAGCCCTCAGGCCCACACGGCGGACCGGGTCCACGCGTGGCCCCGAGGGAAGGTACTTGGCGGAACCAGCTGTATCAACGCCATGCAGTTCATCCGTGCGCACCGATCAGACTTCGACGGCTGGGCGAAGGCCGGGAACCTCGGATGGGACTACGACAGCCTCCTGCCATACATGAAGGAGATCGAGGACTTCGAGGGTGGCGCCGACCAGCTCCATGGCGCAGGCGGCCCGGTCCATGTCTCGGTCCTGGCGGACAAGGACCCGAACCCTATCTCCGTTGCTTTCGTCGCCGCGGCACGAGAACTTGGCTACGACTCGACAGATGACCTGAACGGGATCCAGCTGGAAGGTGCCGGCTGGAATCCCACCAACATCAAGGGTGGTGCGCGACAGGACATGTGGCATGCGCTCGTCGAGCCGGTGTTGGACCGCGGCGATATCGAGGTCCGTTCAGGTTTGCGTGTGCGTCGCCTCCTCATTCGAGACGGCACTTGCGTGGGAGTGGAGCTGGAGGACGGCGAGCAGTTCCGCGCTCGGCACGAGGTTGTGGTCTCCGCTGGAGCCTTGGAGTCGCCTAGACTGCTCATGCTCTCCGGCATCGGTGACCGTCGTGAGCTTGCAGCCCTGGGCATCGAGTCCGCGGCGGACCTTCCGGGGGTGGGCAAGAATCTGCAGGACCATCTGCTGCTGGGCGTCGTCTACGAGGCCTCGCAACCGATTCCTGCAGGACTGCACAACCTCAGCGAGAGCGTCATGTTCTGGCGCAGCGACGATTCCCTGCCCGGACCGGACATCCAGCTGGCGGCCATCCACATCCCGTTCCACTCTGATGCCTTTACCGCGCCCGAGAACAGCTACACGATCGCGCCCGGCATCGTGCGGCCCAAGGCACGCGGGTCGGTTGCTCTCACAGGGACAGGCCTCGACGACCCCATGCGGATCGACCCGAATTACCTCGGGGACCCCGAAGATGTCCAGGGTCTGGTTGAGGGCATCCGGATGACCCGAGCCATCGGGGAAGCCGATGCCTTCGCGCCTTGGCGCGGCCGCGAGGTGCTTCCCGGTCCGGAGGTCACCTCGGATGAGGACCTGAGTGACTTCGTCTCCAAGGCAGCGAGCACCTACTACCACCCGGCCGGCACGTGCGCCATGGGACAAGGCGCGGACGCCGTGGTTGACGAGCGCTTGCGCGTGCGCGGGGTGCGCGGCCTCCGAGTCGCCGATGCATCGGTCATGCCCACGATCGTGTCCACCAACCCCAACAACGCAATCGTCACCATCGGCTACAAGGCGGCCGACATGATGCACGCCGACCGGCGCTAAGCATCAGCGATTCATCCAGAGCGGAGCGGACTGTGGTGCGCTCCGCTCTGGCGTGTGATCTCGAGCTCCCGGTCTGTGGCTTCGACGAAGCGCTCGAGGGCGCCGGTGAACAGTTTCCAACTAGCCGGACCGTCGTCCGATCTGCAGCAAAGGCCGGCTCTTCTGGCTGAAGAAGTCATTGCCTCGATCATCGATCACCACGAACGCCGGGAAGTCGTCGACTCGGATCTTCCAGACCGCCTCCATGCCCAGTTCCTCGAAGTCCAGCACCTCCACACTCCGGATGCACTCCTGCGCCAGGCGCGCGGCTGGGCCGCCCACGGTGCCGAGATAGAAGCCCCCATGACGTCGGCAGGAATCGCTGACCCCCGGCGACCGATTGCCTTTGGCGAGCATGACAAGCGATCCGCCGGCAGCCTGGAGCTCCTCGACATATCCGTCCATGCGTCCCGCGGTTGTGGGGCCGAAGGATCCCGACGCCATGCCCGTTGGAGTCTTTGCCGGCCCGGCGTAGTAGACCGGGTGCGCTCGCATGTAGTCAGGTAGCGGTCTGCCGGCCGCGAGAAGTTTTCGCATCTCGGCGTGTACGAGGTCGCGCGCCACGATCATGTCGCCGCTCAACGACAAACGCGTGCCGACAGGCAGACCAGACAGAGACTCGCGAGTATGGTCCATCGGCGCACTCAGGTCGACGGGGATGACGTCACCATCAAGATCCTCGTCCTCCACGTCCGGGATAAACCGCTCCGGCGCATGCTCCAGCCGCTCAAGGAACGCTCCATCTTTGGTCAGCCGTCCGAGTGCCTGCCGGTCGGCCGAACATGAGACTGCGATAGCCACGGGGCACGACCCGCCGTGCCGGGGCAGCCGGATTACTCGAACGTCGTGGCAAAAGTACTTGCCGCCGAACTGGGCGCCGAGGCCGAGGTTGCGTGTGATCGCCAAGACTTGCTGTTCGAGTTCCAGGTCGCGGAAGCCTCGCCCCAGCGCGGAACCCTCAGTCGGCACCGAGTCGAGGTATCGCGCTGAGGCCAACTTCGCCGTCTTGAGCGCGTATTCAGCAGAAGTGCCTCCGATGACGACGGCGAGGTGGTACGGCGGGCAGGCAGCTGTACCGAGCGAGGCGATCCGCTCAGAGAGGAACTCGAGCAGGGATTCCTCGTTCAGGATCGCCTTGGTCTCCTGGTACAGGAAGCTCTTATTTGCGCTGCCACCGCCCTTCGCCATGAAGAGGAACTCGTACGAATCCGTGCCTTCAGCTAGGAGGTCGATCTGTGCGGGTAGGTTGTTGCGCGTATTCACCTCCTCGTACGTGGTGACCGGCGACAACTGGGAGTATCGAAGGTTCAGCGTCTTGTACGCGTGCTGGATGCCTCGAGTCAGGTGGTGCGGGTCCCGACCATCGGTCAACACGTTCGATCCGCGCTTGCCAAATACGATCGCGGTGCCGGTGTCCTGGCACATGGGTAGCACTCCCTGTGCGGAGATCGCGGCGTTGTGGAGCAGGTCGGTGGCGACGAACTTGTCGTTCGCGCTCGCTTCCGGGTCATCGAGGATGGACCGCAGCTGCTCAAGGTGACTGGTGCGCAACAGGTGCGAGATCCGCGAGAAGGCGACGTCTGCCAGCCTGGTGAGGGTGAGGCCAGGCACCTTGATAAGGCGCGTGTCTCCGACCTCAATGACATCAACAGGCGGTGCGTCGACCTCGTCGAAGACTGTCTGGTCCTGCGCGCGAGGCAACATCGGCGTGTAGCCGAAGTCGTCATCGTAGTGGTCCTTGTCGCTCCAGTCGGTCATCGTCCGCTTCCTTTCCGTCCGCGGGCGAGGATCGAGCGTGCGCGGGTGAGCACGGGGGGATCCACCATTTCTCCGCTCACCACCGAGACGCCATCTCCGGCCCGCAAGACGGCGGCAGCCCACGTCAGCTCAGCCTCTGTCGGGAGAAACGCTGCTTGAGTGGGGGACACCTGTCCAGGGTGGATGCACAGGCGTCCTGCAAAACCCACTTCTCGGGCGTGCTGGAGATCAGCCGCAAGAACGTCGGGGGCGTCGATCTGCGTGGTTACTCCATCGACTGGCGCGCTGATGCCAGCGGCCGCACTTGCGTAAACGAGGGTGCTGCGTGCCATCAACAGCGCCATGTGAGAAGAGTGTTGAACCCCCGCCTCGGCTGCGAAGTCGACGTTGCCGAACATCAAGCCAGCCACTCCCGCTCGAGCGATTCGCGAAGCTTCCAGGACGCCTTGAGGTGACTCGATCAGTGCGAACACCGGCACGTCACAACGCCCCACGACGGACTGGACTACCTCGGAGCTCTCGGCCTTTGGAAGGACGACACCTGCTGCTGATCGAGAAGCCATCTGCAGGTCGTCGTCGTGCCATGGGGATCCTGCTTCATTCACTCGAACGATGGCCGGCGCCGACCTCAGCCACCGCCGGGCATGCTCGCGGGCCGGAGCCTTCTCGTCTGGAGATACCGCATCCTCAAGATCGACGATCACATGATCGGGCATGCATGCCGCCGCCTTGTTGAACCGGTCGGGCCGGTTTCCCGGGACGAAGAGCAACGCCCCGCCGGGCGTCAAGGAACTCACCATGACCATCTCTCTCAGATAATGCCTGATCTGGTAGATCAGGCATGAAACGTTGATGTTACGCATTGTACCTGTTACCGTGGTCACACACGAGGTGCGGTAGCACGGCGCCGACAGGCGCACCGTTTGAAGGAGTAGAGATGCAAGAACTCAGTGGCCGCGCGGCGATCGTCACCGGCGGGGCGAGCGGCATCGGCCGGGCCACCGTCGACCGACTCGTCGACGCCGGGGCTTCCGTAGTGATCGCCGACCTAGACCAAGCGGGGGCCGAACAGGCCGCCAAGGAAGTCAAGTCCCGCGGCGGCGAGGCGGTCGCAGTTCGGGTCGATGTGACCTCTGCTGACGACGCGCAAGCCATGGTCGCCGTCGCTGAGTCGTCTTTCGGGCGCTTGGACGTCCTATCGTGCAACGCAGGGTGGGCGCATTACCCCAAGAAGGCCGTCGAGCTCGACCTCTCGGACTTCGACCGTGCCTACCAGGTCAACGTGCGCGGGGTCTGGTTAAGCGCCCGTGCGGCCGCACCGCTGATGACGCGCACGGGTGGTGGCTCAATCATCGTCACAGGTTCCGTGATGGGGGAGAGGGCCAGGCCCGGATTCGCCGCTTATGCAAGCAGCAAGGCGGCGGCGAACCACCTCGCCAGGACTCTCGCGCTCGAGTTCGCGCCTGACGGCATTCGAGTGAACGCCGTTGCGCCTGTGGCCACGGACACCCCCATGCTGAGCCAGTTCCTGGGCCTGGACGACCCCGAAGGCGCTCGCGACCGATTCGTCGCCGGCATCCCGCTCGGCCGTTTGGCCGACCCGATGGACATCGCGAGCGCTACCGCGTTCCTCGCTTCGGACGCTGCCGCGTTCATCACCGGGGTCGTTCTCCCGGTCGACGGCGGCCGAAGCATCTGACCGACACCTGAGAGAGAAGATCATGGAACACATTCCCTGCCTGATCGGGGGCGACGAACTCGTCCTCGAGGACACCTTCGAGAACATCGACCCGTCAACTGGGCAGCCGGTAGCGGTGGTTTCGCGCGGCGGCCGTGATGAGATCGACGCCGCCGTCGGCGCTGCGGCACAGGCTTTCGCGGCGACACGCAAGCTGGGTCCCCAGTGGCGCAGTCAGGTCATGATGGGGCTTGCCAGGTTGATCCGGCTCAACGGCGATAGGCTCGCCGCCCTCGAGAGTCGCGACGTCGGCAAGCCCATCAGCCAAGCGCGAGCTGACGTTGAGGCTACTGCGAAGTACTTCGAGTTCTACGCAAGCGCCCTCGTGTCACTTCACGGAGACACCCTGCCCCAGGCCGAAGGCATGGTCGCCTTCACGCGCCGGGAGCCGTTTGGCGTCACTGGCCACATCACCCCATGGAACTATCCGCTTCAGATGACCGCGCGAACCTTGGCTCCGGCGCTCGCTGCGGGCAACTGCACCGTGCTCAAACCGGCCGAGGACACGCCGAGCACCGCCGTGGAGATCGGCCGACTCGCGCTTGAGGCTGGATTCCATCCCGGCATGATCAACGTCGTGAACGGTTTGGGGGTTGAGGCTGGTGCGGCCCTGTCGAGTCACCGGGGCGTCTCGCACCTCTCCTTCACCGGATCGCGACCGGTCGGCACGGCTATCGCCAAGGCTGCAGCGGAGAACGTCATTCCGGTCGTGCTCGAGTTGGGAGGCAAGAGTCCTAACCTCGTCTTCGGCGATGCCGACCTCGACGTTGCAGTGCCTCTGATCGTCAACGCGATCACGCAAAACGCCGGGCAGACCTGCTCGGCCGGCTCTCGCGTCCTGGTGCACTCATCGGTGCATGCCGAACTCGTTGAGCGCGTGGCAACTGCTTTCACTGCCATGCGCGTAGGGCGCGCTCACACCGATCCCGACATCGGCGCGATCATCAACCGCAAGCAGCGGGATCGTATCGCGGCTATGGTGTCGCGAGTCGATTCCAGCCGCATTGTCACAGGCGGCGTAATTCCAGATGACCCGGACCTCGCGGGCGGATACTTTTACCGACCCACGCTGCTCGACAACATCGACCCCAGTTCTGAGATGGGTCAGGATGAGGTGTTCGGCCCGGTCCTCGCGGTGACGCCTTTCGATGACGAGCGCGAGGCCGTCGAGTTGGCGAACGGGACCGAGTACGGCTTGGTGGCCGCTGTGTGGACCCGCGACGTCGGCCGCGCGCACAGGGTCGCCGAGGATGTGATCGCTGGTCAGATCTTCATTAACACCTACGGTGCTGCCGGCGGGGTTGACCTTCCCTTCGGTGGTTGGAAGGGAAGTGGCTACGGTCGCGAGAAGGGTGTCGAGGGGCTGCTCGGCTACACCCAGACGAAGACCATCGCGGTGGGGACCCGATGAACGCCCTGCCGCTCGACGGGGTCACCGTCGTGTCTTGCGAGCAGGCCGTCGCCGCGCCGCTGGCTACCCGTCAACTGGCTGATCTGGGAGCGCGCGTCATCAAGGTCGAGCGACCTGGTGGAGGAGACTTCGCTCGTGCCTACGACGAAACGGTGCGGGGGATGTCGAGTCACTTCATCTGGCTGAACCGATCGAAGGAGAGCATCGCGCTCGACCTGAAACACCCAGCGGCTCGTGAGGTAATGCACCGCCTCATCGACGGTGCCGACGTGTTCGTCCAAAACTTCGCTCCGTCCGCTGCGGCCAGACTCGGGCTCGGTGCCGACGAACTAAGGGCGAGGAACCCTCGGTTGATCACCTGCTCGATCACCGGCTACGGCACCAGCGGGCCATATCGGGACGCGAAGGCATATGACTTGCTGATCCAGTCCGAGACCGGCCTCGTTTCCGTTACCGGGAGCGAGGATCTGCCGGCGAAGAGTGGGATCCCAGCCGCCGACATCGGGGCGGGCATGTATGCCTTCGCAGGCGTCCTATCTGCCCTCTACGAGCGCGAGCGCACGGGGCAAGGCACTGCGTTGGACATCAGCCTCTTCGACTCGCTCATCGAATGGATGGGCTACCCGATGTACTACACCCAGTACGGCGGTGCAGCGCCGCAACGGACGGGAACCAGCCATGCCGCCATCGCCCCGTACGGAACCTATGTCTGCGCGGATGGCCAGCAGTATGTGCTCTCGGTCCAGAACGAGCGGGAGTGGAAGGCGTTTTGTGACGTGGTGCTGGAGCGTCCAGAACTGGCTGATGACGAGCGGTTCGACCGGGGAAGTCGTCGAGTCGCGAACCGTGCGCAGCTCGATGAGGTGATCCACGCCCAGCTGTCGACCATCGACGGACCTACCTTTGCTGCGCGCCTGGATGCGGCACGTATCGCCAACGCGCGTCGTCGAGAGGTATCCGAGGTCCTCGAGCATCCGCAGCTGATCGCCCGGGACCGCTGGCGGAAGGTCGACTCGCCGGTCGGTCTGGTTGACGCCGTACTGCCAGCCATCACGGTTGCCGGTCGTGAGCCACGCATGGACCGCATCCCTTCTGTCGGGGAGCAAACCTTGTCGCTACTGGGAGAGATCGGCTACAGCGAAGGCGATGTCACCGCGCTGGCCGAAGGCGGACTGTTCTAGGGCATCAGATGGGGGCCGAACAGGTATGATCAATGCAGATCATGCCTGCCGGGTGAGAGGGACGTCCGTGACCACGGTCAGCAACCAAATAACCAAGCGCGATGTAATCGTGGACGAGCTCCGTCGACTCATCCTGTCTGGGGAACTCGAACGCGGCAGTCGCCTCCCCCAGGACGAGTTGGCGCGGCGCTTCAGCAGCAGTATCACCCCGGTGCGTGAAGCTCTTCGGGCGCTAGAGGCAGAAGGTTTGGTCGAGTCGGCGCCACACCGTGGCACTCGTGTTGCGGGCGTCAACTTCGATCGTGTGAAGGCGACCTACATCATGCGGCGGCTCGCGGAGAGCTACGCGATGCGTCGCGTAGCCACGCGGTTCACCCTTCGTGACCTGAAGAGGGTCGAGGAACTGCTCGCCGAGATCGACAAGGCCGCGAGTGCTGGCGATGAACAGCGCGCGCGGGATGCCAATCGCGAATTTCACTTCTACTTCTACGACCGTTGCGGCATACCAGCGCTCTCTGAGCAGATCGAACTTCTCTGGTCGGCGTTCCCGTGGGATCTGGTACTCAGCACTTCGGACCGCTCGGCTGCCTCGAGTCAAGAGCACCGCGCCATCGTCGACGCCGTTCGCGCTGGAGACCCAGAAGCGGTCGCCGCGGCCGTCGAGTTGCACATTGCCCACGGCTTTCACGCCATCAGCCGTCGCATCAACGCCTCGGAGGTCTCGGACCCATATGACGTGGACGTCGACTGAACGCCCGCGTCGCCGTTTCAACCCGCCAAGCGCGACTCGCGCCCACGCGGTCCCCGCGTGCTCCCCGGGGTCTGTAACGCGTGCTCTCGTTACCGGGCGAGAGCACGTCGACGCTTCGGCGCGGATCCGGCCGAGCCTTTCCGCCCGGGCTTCCTGGTCGCCGACACGGAGGTCGTGTTCGCATGTCCGCGACCGGGCATCTCTCGGCAAAAAATGCATGATTCTAGAAATAATGCCCGCTGAGTGTTAGCGTCGTCACACTGCACACCTTGCCCCCGACGGGGCATCTGAAAGGAGGGGCCGTGACTGCCCTTACGCTCAATCCGGCATCAACCACCGTCGACTTCTCCGGCTCGTACGCGTTGTCCATCGGCGGAGATGCCCGGACAACGACTGACACGTTCGATGTGTACAACCCGGCGTCCAACGAGGTCATTGCGCATGCGCCGGCCGGGTCGGCAGCCGATGTCGACGCAGCCGTAGCCGCGGCCCGCGAGGCCCTCCCCTCCTGGTCGGCGCTGACGCAGTTGGAACGGCGCGACTACCTCCTTGCCTACGCGGACATCTTGGGCGCCCACCGTGACGAGCTGACGCGGCTGCTGACCCTGGAGCAGGGAAAGCCGCGTCATTCGATGGCGTCCAGCGAGGTCGATGCCGCGATCTTCTGGGTGCGTGAAGTGGCCAAGAGAGAACTCGCGCCGGAGATCATCGAGGACACCAGCGATCATGTCGTCGAGATTCACCACACCCCGCTTGGTGTGGTCGCTGCGATCACGCCGTGGAACTTCCCCGTCCTGCTGGGTCTGTGGAAAGTCGCTCCATGTCTTGTGACCGGCAACACGATGGTGATGAAGCCCTCGCCCTACACGCCACTGTGCACTCTGAGGTTCGGTGAGCTCGCGCAGCGCGTTCTGCCGCCGGGCGTGTTCAACGTGGTTTCCGGCGGCAACGAGCTCGGGCAACACCTCACCGAGCACCCGGATGTCGCGAAGATCAGTTTCACGGGCTCGACGGCTACCGGAAAGAAGGTGATGGCCAGCGGCTCGGGGACTCTCAAGCGAGTCACACTGGAGCTGGGCGGCAACGATGCGGCCATTGTGCTGCCGGGCAGTGATCTCGATGCCATCGTCCCGACGTTGTTCTGGGCCGCCTTCGGAAACTCGGGGCAATGGTGCATCGCCATCAAGCGGCTGTACGTCCACGCCGAGGTCTACGACGAGTTCGTCGCTAAGTTTGTCGAGTTCGCCCGCGGCATCAGAGTCGGAGATGGCATTGACCCTGCCACCGACTTAGGGCCGATCCAGAACCGGATGCAGTATGACAAGCTCGTTTCCTTGTTCGACGACATCCAGGCGCAGGGCTACAACGTCCTGCTCGGCGGCGAGATCGATCAGTCCCAGGCCGGCAACTTCGTGCCAGTGACGATCGTAGACAATCCGCCGGACGACAGCCGGATCGTCCAGGAAGAGCCGTTCGGTCCTGTGCTTCCCATCTTGCGGTTCGATTCGGTCGATGAAGTCGTGCGTCGCGCAAACGACACGACCTTCGGCCTGGGCGGATCAGTGTGGGGACCGGCCGAGCAAGCCGCGTACATCGCTCGTCGGCTGGAAACGGGAACGGTCTGGGTCAACGAGATCCACGTTCACGGCGTCGATATTCCGTTCGGTGGTCACAAGGAATCTGGCATGGGCGTCGAGAATGGTGCCGAGGGGCTGAG
>JALZDD010001046.1 GCA_030862715.1 Actinomycetota bacterium
TGCGGCCGGTGACTCGGTCGACAAGGGTGTCGGCCATGACCTGACCGCGGCTGCGTTCGTCACCTGCTGCGGCAGCGGTCTTGGCGGCTTGGTCCAGGGCGGCGAAGACGGCGACGCCGTCCTTGACCGGCAGCAGGGCACCGAGCCAGGTCATCGTGTCCGGTGCCGGCCGCAGGCTGACCCGGCGGTCCTTCGCCGCGTTGGCGGCGCGGGCGACGACGGATGCTTGGTCGAGGGTGATGGCGAGTTTCTTGGCGGCGTTCTCGAGCTGTCGCAGCCCCATTGATACCGCCTTCGCAGGCTGCCCGTCTGGACCGGTGGCGCAGAGCTCGTGGTCGATGACTCGACGGTCCTCCGCCGACAGGCACGCGGTTTCCCGGGCGAGGATGGTGGCCTGCCATTGCGAGAACAGCCCGGCCTTCATCAGCGCCAAGGTGTGCGGCATCTCCGCGATCAGTACCTTCGCCAGCCCGAGCAGCTTGGCGCCTTTCTCGGGCGAGACCCGCCGCGCCAATGCGACCTGCGACGCAACACCTTCGCCGAGCTTGCGGGCCGGAACCCCGGCCTCGGCCTGCCGTGCCCGGACCGCGGCGTCGAGGCGTACCGCTGCTTCGGCCTGGACCGCCTCCGCGGTGCACTTGACCTCTTCGAGACCAGCGATCCAGTCGACCAGCTCAGCCTCGGGCGCACCCGGAGGTGGCCCTGCGAGGAGGCGGTCGATGGTCTCGTACATAGGCGTTATTATATGCGCAAGAGCACCATCAAGCGACCTATTTAAGCAGGTCAGCCCCAAGTTATGCGGTCAGCGAACAAGCAACGTGAGCACCGCGCCACTCCCTCGCCGCCGCCCCGATACAGGCGAAATCTTTTCTCGATCGAGTGCCGAGTCAAGGACCGCGAAGCGGCCGGCGAAGCCGGCGGGCGAAGCCCGTCCTTGACGCGGTGCACGATCGAGAAACACTCATAGACCGGGTCGGCGGCGAAACCCAGAAACGAAGAACAGTCGCCAAGCGAGGTTTCCCGCGGAAGCGACTGTGTTGGTCTCGACACGCCTCCGCCTAGCGGCTCCGGCGGCTCGACCAGCGAGCGAGGCGGCTCCGGCGGCTCGACCAGCGGGGCAGAGCGGCTCCGGCGGCTCGACCAACGGAGCCGGGTCAGAGAAGCTCAGCGACCTTCTCAGCAGTCTCCTTGGCGGACCCAGGATTCTGCCCAGTGACAAGGTTCCCGTCGACAACCGCGTACGAGACGAACGGAAGCTTGGCCTTCTCGTAGAGCGCACCACGCTTCTTGGCCTCCTCCTCGGCGTTGTACGGCACGAGCTCGGAGACCCGCGCGAGGACCTCCTCCTGCCAGGCGAAGCCGGTCATCTTGCGGCCGGCGATGAGGTAGGAACCGTCGGAGAGTCGGGTGTTGAGCAGACCGCAGTAGCCGTGGCAGACGGAGGAGACGATGCCGCCGCGCTCATAGATCTCGCGGGTGATGCGCTGGAGCCCCTCGCTGTCAGGGAAGTCGTACATGACCGCATGGCCGCCGGTGAAGTAGATGGCGTCGTAGTCGGCGGAGTCGACGTCCTCGGGGCTGAGCGTGTTCTCGAGCAAGGCCATCCGCTCCGGAGAGGCACGCCAGGCCTTGGCGGTCTTGTCGTAGCTCGGGAACTTCAGCGCCCGCGGCTCGAGGGGCACCGCTCCCCCGGCGGGGCTGACGAGAGTCTGCTCGAAACCGTGCTCCTCGAAGACCTGCCAGGCGTGGGTGAGCTCGGAGAGCCATAGACCGGTCGGATGGGACGGGTCGTCGTAGTGACCGACGTTGGTGACGACGTTCAGGATGCGCTTGGTCATGTCCTGGTCTCCTCCGTGTGCTGACGGCACTCTCGGCTCACCGAACGCCGGTCCTGCGTAGTGTCTTCAGCGCGAGCGTAAGCATCCGGGACCACTGATCGTGGTTGATCGCGCTGGGCGGGGTGAATCCCTGGAGTCGCTGGTGGGCGACGGTCTGGGCCTCGGTGTACTTGAGCAGCCCGTCGGCGCCGTGCCTGCGTCCGAGACCTGAATCGCCCATCCCGCCCATGGGAGCGTCGATGCTGCCCCAGGCCGCGGCGAACGCCTCGTTGACGTTGACCGTGCCCGCGTGGATACGGGCCGCGACGGCCCGGCCCTTGGCGCCGTCGCGACTCCAGACGCTGGCATTGAGGCCGTACGCCGTGGAGTTGGCCATCCTGACCGCGGCGTCGATCTCGGTGTAGCGATAGATCGAGACGACCGGGCCGAAGGTCTCGTGCTCGAACAGGGTCATCTCCGGGGTGACGTCGGCGAGGATCGTCGGCTCGTAGAACAGCGGACCGAGGTCGGGTCGAGGTGTCCCGCCGGCGAGCAGGGTCGCACCCTTGGCGACCGCGTCCTCGACGTGTGTGGAGACGGTGTCGAGCTGCGAGGTGGTCGTCAGGCTGCCGACGTCGATGCTGTAGTCGTAGGCAGCACCGATCCGGAGTTCCTTGGTCCTGGCCACGAACCGGGAGACGAACTCGTCGTAGATCTCGTCGGGGACGTACATCCGCTCGACCGACACGCACAGCTGTCCGGCGGAAGGGAAGGAGGCTGCGACCGCCCCCGTCACCGTGCGGTCGATGTCGGCATCGGGCAGGACGATCATCGGGTTCTTCCCGCCCAGCTCGAGCGAGGCGCCGATCAGGCGCTCACCCGCACTCCGCGCCAGCTGACGCCCGCTGGCGGTGGACCCGGTGAACATCAGGTAGTCGGCGCCGGCGAGCAGCGGCTCGCCGATGTCGCGGCCGCGGCCGACGACGAGCTGCCACACGTCCTCGGGCAGGCCCGCCTCCTTCATCAGGTCGAGCGCCCACAGCGCGGTCAGCGCGGTCTGGGTGTCGGGCTTCTGGACGACGGCGTTGCCGGCCAGCAGCGCCGGGATCGTGTCGCCGGCCGCCATGCTGAGGGGGTAGTTCCAGGGCGAGATCACCGCGACCACACCCTTGGGGTGGTGCAGCTCGGTGGTGTGGGTGAGCAGCGGAAACGCCCCGCGACGCCGCTTCGGGGCGAGGAGACGCTCGACGCTGCGCGCGTAGTAGCGGGCCGTGATCGCGATGTCGGTGACCTCTAGGAAGGCGTCGCGACGGGTCTTGCCGTTCTCGGCCTGCATCAGGTCGAGCGCCTCGTCCTGGCGCTCGAGCACGAGGTCGTGGAACCGGAGCAGGATGCGCTTGCGGTCGGCGATCGGCGTCGCCGCCCAGCCGCCCTGCGCGGTTCGAGCCCGCGCGAAGGCAGCCTCGACATCCTCCGGCGTCGACGACGGGAGGTCGGCCAGCGGCTCGCCGGTGTAGGGCGCGGTGGTGGTGGTCGTGGCCGCCCCCGGAGCGGCGGTGACCTGGCCGGCGAGCCGGGTGAGCAGCGCGGGAGTGATCGAGGCGGGAAGACCGCGGGTGCGGGCCTCGGCGGCAGCGTGGTCGATGGACATGTCAGACCTCCGTGCGGTCGGAACGCGGGCTGGCGCCCCGGACCGAGGTCGGCACGGGCATGTGGAGGGCGGCCTGGGCCTCGGTGGCGACATCGAGGCGGAGCGTACGCATGGTCTGGAGGGCTCTGATGTCGTCCGACATCCGGCCCTCACCGAGCTCCAGCTCCACGCCGCGCGGAAGGCTCGATCTGCCCGCGGCGAGGACGTTGGTCTGGTTGAGCGTCGACTGCCAGCGATCGCCGATCTTCGTGTAGGAGGTCAGCGACGAGACCCGCTCACCCGATCGGAACCCGGTCTGCGCCGGCGTGGGCGCCGAGAAGGCGACGTCGACCCCACCGGCGTCGTTGGCGACACGCGCGGTGCTGGTCGAGGCGTTGATCTCCACGTCGAGTTCGGTTACCCATTTCGGGAACCCGTAGCCGTCGTGGCCACGGACCTGCGCGATCTCGGTGTTGACCGGAAGCGAGAAGACGTACGAGTGCAGGTGGTCGTTCTTGAGGCCGGCGACGAGGTCGACGAGACCGAGCCGTCCGTGCCGCGCCGGCCGCACCGCGACGCCGACCGCGGCCTCGGTGTAGAAATCGATGTCGCACACGTCGTAGCGGAAGAAGATGACCGAGGCGAGCCCGATCCCCGGAGCCAGCTCGAGCGGCTCGAGCTCCTCGGGAAGGCGGGCCCGGATCGCCGCGGAGCGGGCGAGCATGGTCAGCCGCGCCGAGGACATCCGGTAGTAGAAGTTGGGCGTGTACGTCGGGCCGATCGGTGAGTCGACGCGGGTCTTGGCGAGGGGACGGAAGAAGTCAACCCCGCTCACCCGTGGGTCGCGGGCGATCTCGTCGAGGTCGGGATCCATCTGGTAGCGGTCGTAGAACCCGCCACGGGGCACCTCGACCGTTCGCTCACCCAGCTGGGCGGTCACCGTCTGCCGGGGCTGATGTTCGGTTGCAGCCATCGAAGACTCCTCAATGTTAACAATGCTTACATCGAGAGCCTACGGCGCAATGTAAGCAGCGTCAACACTGACTGACCGGCGCGGCGGGCGCCCGTGCTAATCGGCGCGGGCGGCGAGGATCGCGGCGAATGCGGCCCGCACACGGTCGCCGACCTCGTCGACCGACTGCGCCTGGAGCTTGCCGTCCATGTAGAGGTAGGCCATCCCGTGCGCCAGCGCCCAGCCTGCCGAGGCGAGGGCATCCGCGTCGACATCGGGGAAGACCCTCGTCATGGCCAGCGCCAGCAGGTCATGGATCTCCGCCGCAGCCTGGACGCGCTCCTCGCTGCCCGTGTCGCACGCGTTGCCGAACATGACCCGGAACAGTGCAGGCCGACGCAACGCGAACTCGACGTACGCGACGGCGAACTCGCCCAGATCCACAGCGGATTCCGGAAGGGCTCGCCCATCGGTCAGGTCCGCCTTCAGGTCGCGCAGGCCCTGGGCGGCCAGCGCAGACTCCAGGGCGTCGCGGTCCTTGAAGTGGCGGTAGGGCGCCGTCGGCGAGACACCCGCCTCACGCGCGAGCGCACGCAGCGAGAACGGCTCACCCTCCTCGAGCATTCGCATCGCGGCAGACAGGAGCGAGGCCCGGAGGTCGCCGTGGTGATAGCCACTCTTCTCAGAAGTTGACACTGCTTACATTCCTTTCTACGCTCATGTGAGCACCGTAAACATACCGCACTCAGGAGCAGTACATGTCATCCGTATTCGAGCAGTTCACCCTCCCCAACGGCTCCGTGCTCCCCAACCGGCTGGCCAAGGCCGCCATGGAGGAGAACATGGCCGCGGCCGGCCAACTCCCGGACGCCTCCCTCGTCCGGCTCTACCGCCGCTGGAGCCAGGGCGGGGTCGGTCTGATCATCACCGGCAACGTCATGGTCCACGCGGAGGCGCTCACCGGACCCGGTGGTGTCGTCCTCGACGCCGAGTCGCCCCTGGCCCCGTTCCAGGAGTGGGCGACCGCCGCGAAGAGCGGGGGCTCGCAGGTGTGGATGCAGATCAACCACCCCGGCCGCCAGGTGCGCGCGGACATGCCGGGCGTCGCCTGGGGTCCCTCGGCCGTACGCGTCGACGTCGGCAAGAACACCAAACGGTTCGCCCAGCCGGTCGAGATGACCGCGACGCAGATCGAGGAGACGGTCGCGCGGTTCGCCGAGACCGCCCGCCGGGCTGAGAAGGCGGGCTTCGACGGCGTCGAGATCCACGCCGCCCACGGCTACCTGCTCTCCCAGTTCCTCTCGCCCCTGGCCAACCAGCGCACCGACCGGTGGGGCGGCGATCTGGCCAACCGGGCCCGGCTCCTGCTCGACATCGTCCGGGCCGTACGCGCCGTGGTCTCCCCCGGCTTCGCCGTCGCCGTCAAGCTCAACTCCGCCGACTTCCAGCGCGGCGGATTCGACGCCGAGGACGCCAAGGCGGTCATCGAGATGCTGGCGTCGCTGGGCGTCGACGTCGTCGAACTCTCCGGGGGCAGCTACGAGGCCCCGGCCATGACCGGCCAGGCCAAGGACGAGCGCACCCAGGCCCGCGAGGCCTACTTCCTGACCCTCGCCGAGGACCTGGCCCGGACCAGCCCTCTGCCCCTGATGCTCACCGGCGGCATCGTCCGGCGTCCCGTCGCCGAGGAGGTTCTCGCCGGCGGCGTCGAGCTGGTCGGCATGGGCAGCGCCCTGGCGGTCGACCCCCACCTGCCGAACACCTGGCGTCACGACCCCGAGGCACGCGTCGACCTGGCGCCGGTCCGGATCGAGGACAAGGCCGTCGCCTCGGCCGCGAGCATGGCCCGCGTACGCCAGCAGCTGCGCCGCCTCGGCGCCGGCCGCCGCACCCGCCCAGGCATGGACCCCAAGCTCGCCCTGGCCAAGGAGACCTTCCTCCAGGGCCGCGCCCTGCGCCGCTACCGCACCTGGCTCCAGACCCGCAGCGCCTGACCCTTCGAGCAGTGTCGTTCAACGCCGGAACACGAGCATTTGGATGCGGTAGGTTGCCAATATGCTCATCATCGCGATCATCCTGTTCGGCATCGTGGCAGGCGGCGTGGCGCAACTCGTTCTCGGTCGTTCGATGAAGGAGATCGACTGGGCCACCGCGGCGGTGACGGGCCTCCTGGGGTCCTTCGTCGGCGGCCTAGGGGTCAGCCTCGCGACCGGCAACGGCCTCGACCTCCACCCGACCGGGTTGATCGGGTCGATCCTGGGAGCCCTGCTCCTCACCTGGGCGTGGGGGTTCTGGCGCAGGTCGCGTCAAGGCCAGTGATCAGCGCGGCGCACCATCCCACCCGCAGCGGGTGATGCCGCCGAGCCATGACCGTTCGAGAGTGGAATCTCAACCACCAAGGAGCGGATGTCATGGCAGACGAGACCAACAACCCCGACGTCGAGGTGAGCGCGGCGTCCGTGTCCGACGGCGCCTACACCCTGATCATCGCGGACTTCAGTGACACGGACATGGCGTGGGAGGCGTACGAGACCCTCAAGTCGGTCGAGGACGGCCGCAGCGTCGAGATCGAGGGCGTCATCGTGGTCAGGCGTACGGCCGAGGGCCGGCTGGAGATCCAGAAGGCAACCGACCACAGCACGAAGTCAGGCCTCAAGTGGGGCGTCGTCGGCGGCATCGCGCTCGGCGTGATCTTCCCGCCGTCGATCCTCGGCAGTGCCGCAGTGGCCGGCGGGGCCGGAGCCATCGTCGGAAGGCTGCGACAGCGCCACCACAACCACGAGCTCGAGCAGAAGCTCGAGAATGCGATCACGCCAGGGCACTCCGGCCTGCTCGCCCTGGTTTCCGACCCCGGCGAGATCAAGATCCGCAAGGCCCTCGAGCGAGCAGAGACCATCGTCGAGTCCACCCTCGAGCAGGTCGAGGCAGACGACATCAAGGCCGCGGCCAAGGAAGTCCAGGGTGCCCACGCCTGAGCCCGCCGAATGAGGCGGCGACCACCCATCAACTGACCTATCGTGGCGACGTGGACCTTCCTGTGATGCCGCCGATCCTGCCGATGCTCGCAAAGCCCGCCAAGGGAGTGCCGACCGACGGTGGCTATGCGTTCGAGCCGAAGTGGGACGGGTTTCGCTGCATCGTCTTCAAGGACGGGGACGAGGTGGAGCTGGCGTCGCGGAACACCAAGCCGCTGACGCGCTACTTCCCCGAGGTGGCCGAGGCGCTGCGGAAGGCGCTGCCGGAGAAGATCGTGCTCGACGGGGAGATCTTCGTGGCGATCGGGGACCGGCTGGAGTTCGAGGTGCTGCAGCAGCGGATCCACCCGGCAGCGTCGCGGATCACCCTGCTGGCGGAGGAGACGCCTGCGGCGTACGCGGCCTTCGATCTGCTTGCGCTGGGCGAGAAGTCGTTCCTCGACGAACCGCTGACCGAGCGGCGGGCGGCGCTGGAGGCCATCTTCGCCGAGGTGAGCTCGGACAACGTCCACATGTGCACCACGACGACCGACCCCGAGGTCGCCCAGGACTGGTTCACCCGGTTCGAGGGCGCCGGGCTGGACGGGGTGATGGCCAAGCCGCTGGACGCCCCCTACGTCCCCGACAA
>JALZDD010001048.1 GCA_030862715.1 Actinomycetota bacterium
ACCTGCGGCTACCTGCTGATCGCTGGGCTGGCGATCCTGCTGGCGTTCGTGCTCATCCGCCTCATCGTCCCGTTTGCACCGGCGGCCGGGATCCTGTTCATGTTCGACCGCACCCGTGACCTGGCAGTGGGCTGGTTGCATCGCGTGATCGGCCCACTGGTCATGGGGCCGATCTACTTCGTCGTGGCCCTGTGCCTGCTCCGGTTCTTCAGCGCAGTCCTGACCAACGCCCAGGTTCACTACACCCTCAAGCTCGCCGTCTGTGCGGTCCTCACCTACATCGCCTGGCGCTTCACGCGCCCCGCTGCCTACGGCGTCGGCCACATCTGGGGCGCTGCGGGGTTCGCCTGGGGCATGGCGACCGGCTGGCGTCGCCAGGCCGCTCCCTACCTCCCGCCTCCACCAGAAGCACCTCCCGCCGTAGCAACATCTACTCGGCAGCCGCAGGCGATTCAAGGTCAAGCAGCAGTCCGGCCGACCGCGTACGAAGGCCAACCGCCAGCGCTGTCGGCGCCAGTTCCGGCGTTGCCAACATCTTTGCAGTCGTCAATCGCTTCAGCACCGTCTTCACCGGTTCGTCAGTTCAAGAAGGACACTTTCGATGCCAGCCGGGCGGCGACCTACACCTCAGGAGACGCGTACCTGCCTGGAGATGCGCCGGCGCACCTTCCGGCGACGACGTTCCAGCCAGGCGATTCAATGCCCGGATGGCGTGCGGTCAACCGAGGGCCGTACAAGCCGTGGATGGGCTATCAGGAGCAGATCACGGGCGTCCAGCGAACTCCGTCTGGCCACATTCCCGAGTATCACCTGCCGAACCCAGAGACAGGCTCGACGGTGAAGTTCGACGGGCATACGCAACGGGGTGAGGACCGCCAGGAGGTCTTCCTCGAGGCCAAGCGCGGCTATCGAGTGATGGTCTTCAAACCAGACTCAAAGATCGCAATCAGCATGGCTGACAGCCTCGTTTCGGAGGCGAATCGGCAGCTCGACGTGCTGCCGGAGGACGCCGAGCTGGAATGGCACGTCTCGGACGAGTTCTCCGCAAACAAGATGCGCAGGCTCCTCGCGCAGCAAGGCATCTTCGAAATCGAAGTCATCTACACTCCAGAGATATGACCCAGACGGTGGACGACCTGGTGGCCTGGGCGGCGCGAGACGCGCACGTCTGGGCAGGCTGGCTTCCTCGTAGCGAATCCCCCGAGACAATCGCAGCTCGTGGTGAGCGCCATGCGACGGCGATCGGCGACATCATCGGCGCCTCAACGTGGACGATCTCGAGCGGGGCACGTTGGGAAGGGGATCTTGCGGCCCTCGTCGCAGCCCACCCGGTCAGAGACGACGAGGGCAACGTCGACGCTGCCTATGGCTACGTCTTCAGCCTCCACGGCGACGGGGCCGTGGCCTCAGTGACCATGCGTTACATGTGTGGCGGTCGCATCGCTGGTCGCCGTGGCCCGAACAACCACCTCACGATCGAGGTCCAGCCGGTCCAGCCGCATGCATTCACAGGTCGAGTTGTAGACGACATCGCGATCTCGACCATCGAAGCATGGGAGCCGGCCGCGCTGGCCTTCCGTGACGAAGAAACACTCATGACCGCGCGTAGGGGCGGTTGGTCGATCCCAGTCGGCTACCGAACTTGGATCGCAGACAGCGTCGGCCAAGTCGAAGTTTCGGCGGAAGGTATCGAGTCGCGTCGCCTTGCAGGGGGCTCTTACCTCGCCGCTCCCGACGGATGGGGCGCTGACGACGTCGTCGACGGCATGCTCCAGACCTTCTCCGCCAACGGTCTCGACAAGATCCGCCACACATGAATTCGGCAGCGCGCGCTGATCAATCTCGACGATGACTGACAGCGCAATCGTCTACTCACCCGAAGGCGTGGTCCCGACCTCTCGGGACACGCTCCTAGCAGCAGCTCGCCGTCAGTGGCCGAACGTCGAGATCATCGACCTCGATGACGAGCTGACGCTACGCATCACCAACGGCAGCGGACGCTTCCAGATCTTCGACCTCGGCGACGGCATGTTGTCCACCGACGGCAACCACAACCAACAGCTCGAGTTCGCAGCCTGGGCTAGCACGCTGGCGCCCGAGACAACGGACGGCCGCGTCGTACTCCTCAACAAGGATGCTTCCGTCGCCGCC
>JALZDD010000011.1 GCA_030862715.1 Actinomycetota bacterium
GGTACGCCGCGGAAGAGGCCGGAGGCGATGTTGCCTGCTCCCTGGCCGATGAAGTCGCGCGAGGGACGAGTCGTGCCGTCCGGGTTCGGGAAGCCCGCCGAGACCCCGGCGCCTTGGACGAGCCCGACGAACGCGAGCGCGGCGGCGGGGAGGAGGAGGTCGATCGTGGCCGACAGGTCGGGGAACACCGGGAGCGGCAACGAGCCGGGCACCTCGGCGACGTCGGCGACCAGCGCCACGGTGTCGCTGCCCAGCGCGTTGAGCACGGCAGCCAGCGCGGAGCCCGCGGCGACGGCCACCACCAGTCCGGTGGCGCCCAGGCGGGTGCGCTGCAGGACGAGGATGCCGGTGACGGTGGTCAGGCCGACCACGAGCGACGCGAGGTCGACCCCGCGAAGGTGCAGGAGCAGGTCGAGCGCCGCGGTGACGCGGTTGCTTCCCTGGGAGTCGTAGCCGGTGAAGTTGTCGAGCTGTCCGAGCACGATGCTGATCCCGACCGCGGAGATGAATCCCGTCATCACCGACTTGGACACGAACCGCAGCATCCGACCCAGCCCGAGCGCGCCGGCGACGATCATCACGACGCCGGTGAGGATCGACAGGGTCGCGAGCGCTCGCACCGGGTCGTCGTACGCGTCGAGGTCGACGTCGGCGACGATGATCGCCATCGCCCCCGTGCCCTGGATCGCCATCGCCGCGGTCCCCGTGAACAGCGCCCCGCCGGCGAGCCCGAACAGGTAGCCGTAGAGCCCGGCGACCGGGTTCACCCCGGCGAGCAGACCGCTGGCGAGCCCGTCCGGGACCGACTCGATGCCGAGCACGGCGCCGGCAGCTGCGTCGCGTCGGGCCGCACGCCGATCGAAGAGATGGCGAGGCAGAGAGATCCGCTCGCGCAACCAGGTCAGCACCGCACCATCGCAGCGCCACCGGCTTCGGGCCGCCTCACCTGACTCGGGTGAGGCGGTCACGTCGCTCCCGCGGCCGAGCGGAGCCGGCTATCACCCGTTGCGGGTGAAGGGAACTTCTGCCGTAGCGCCAACCATGGGTCCATCCTGCTGAGCTGACCTCGGGCGCCGGCCAGCCGTCTCTGCCTCATCCCGAATGACAGGAGAACCTCTCATGAGCTTCTGGGACATCATCTGGTTCATCATCGTGTCCTTCGCCTTCGTGGCGTACCTGATGGTCCTGTTCAACATCGTCACCGACCTCTTCCGGGACAAATCGGTCTCCGGCGGTATGAAGGCCCTCTGGATGCTCGGCCTCATCTTCTTGCCGTTCCTCATCGCCGTGATCTACCTGATCGTCCGGGGCAAGGGGATGGCGGAGCGCCAGAACCAGGCAGTCCAGAATGTCCGAGCGGCACAGGACGACTACATCCGTTCGGTCGCCGGCACCTCTCCTACCGACGAGATCGCCAAGGCCCAGCAGCTGCTCGATGCCGGGACGATCACCCAGGCCGAGTTCGCCTCCCTCAAGGCGAAGGCCATGACTCTCTGACCGGAGCCGCGTTCCGTCAGGCACCGTTACCGCGTTCCGAGGGACCCGGATGGACAACCTGCTGATGGTCCTGCCGCCGGAGGGTCGTGATGATCGCCGGTCCGCAGATCATCACGGCCACCATGCTTGCGACGAGCGAGAAGGCACTGCGGAACTCCTACGCCTACGTCGGGGGCGCGATCCTGGCGTCCACCGCCGCGACGGCCGCCTTCTACTACACGGCGGATGCACTGGGCCTCGAGGGATCCGACCGGGAATCGGGGTCGGTCGTGCTCGACTGGGTCCTCGTGGTCCTGCTGCTGGTGGCGGCCGGCCGGGTGTTTCTCAAACGGCACGACGCCGAGCCACCGCAATACATGCAGAAGCTGCAGACGGCATCGCCCGGCGCCTCGTTCCGGCTGGGCTTCCTCCTGTTTCTGTTCATGCCCACCGATCTGATCGTCACCTTCACCGTCGGCACGTTCCTGGCCTCCCATGGGGAGCCCTTGTGGCGGTCGGTCGGCTTCTTGCTCGTCACCGGGTTGTTGATCGGCGCACCTCTTCTGGTGCTCCTGGTGATGGGCAGGCGCGCCGAGACCGTGCTGCCTGCCCTCCGGAGCTGGATGAACGCGAACGCCTGGGTGGTCAGTGAGGTCGTCATCGCTCTGTTCCTGGTGCTGCAGATCCAATCGATCGTGAGCGCGTGATCAAGGGAGTTGACCGCGTTGGTGTACAACGAGGGTCGAGGGTCATGAGTGACGCGGCCGAGGAGGCGACCGGGCCGCAAGGGGGACGCGACCCGCGGTTCGGTCGCGGGCCTCGCGCGGTCGCTGGCGCCATCTACGGCATCGTCTCGGTGATCGCTGTCATCGCCGGAGCCTCACATCTCGAGGACTCTGCCGGCCGAGTCCTCGCCTTCGCCTTGGTGTCCAGCACCGTGATCTGGGCGGTGCATGTCTACGCGTCGATGCTGGCCGACTCGGGGTCCGAGATCGTGTCGTGGCGCAGCGTCTTCATCGCGGGCGTGCGCCACGAGATCGGAATCGTCGAGGGTATCTTCGTCCCGCTGTTCATCCTGCTTCTCGGAGCGATCGGGTGGGTCGATGACGGACGTGCCATCGCCTGGTCCATGTGGTCCGGCGTCGTTCTATTGGTTCTCATACCGCTGTTCTGGCTCCGTCTGACTGGCCGCTCCTGGATTCGGTCCTTGGCCGGGTCTAGGTTGTGTGGGTTGCTCGGCCTGGGGCTGACCTGGATGAAGGTCCTTCTGCACTGACTCGCCTAGGCCAACGCGTCTGGTGAAACCGCCTGGGCTATGGGAGAACGCCATCGAAGTCATCTCCGTCGACCGACGTTAGCCCTCCAGGATGTGCTGCACGCACACCGACATGGGCTCGGCACCCCTCGCGGGATACGGCTCTCCGTTCGTACGTTTCGAGCATGTCAGCCACCACGGAGCCACCTACACCGACCGAGGCGGGAGCACGACCGGTGCCGCGCTACGCACGATTCGTTCGCGGACTGCAGCAGCGGTTGGTCATCGACATGCCCGGCGGACCGCGCATCGTCGGTTTCGCGACGGTGATCAACTTCCAGAAGTGCCTGATGTTCGTCTACCTGGGCGCACTCATGTGGCTCTACAACGACCACACCCCGGCTGCCGCGAGTACTGCGGCATGGATCTACCTGGCGCTGCACGGGTCGTACGGACTGGTCTGGTATCTCAAGGACAAGGCGTTCCCGGATCCCGGGTGGCAACATCGGCTCACGGTGCCGGGCGCCGTGAACGCCGTTCTTGCCGTCCTCGGTTGGTACTGGCTGTTCGGCTGGTTGCTGATCTCCGGTCGCGGAGGCGACTATCCGATCGATGACAGGCCGTGGTTCGCGGTCTGCATCACCCTCGTCGTGCTGGGCTCAGTGGTGATGATCGCGGCCGACGCGCAGAAGTTCTACACACTGCGCGTCCAGCGCGGCCTGATCACCGATGGGATGTTCCGCCTCGTACGGCACCCGAACTACACCGGCGAGATGATGATCTACCTCGGCTTCGCGCTGATGGTCTGGCACTGGCTGCCGTTCCTGGTGCTGGCCTGGGTGTGGGGTGGTGTCTTCACGGCGAACATGCTGGCCAAGGAGGCGAGCATGAGCCGCTACCCCGAGTGGGCGGCCTACAAGGCCCGCACACGTTGGGTGATCCCGTATGTCCTCTGAACGACGTTTGCCCGCTCAGGGCTTCCGCGGCTGGGTCCGGGGAACCACGCTGCGGTCCCCGGATGTCACCATCGCGTGAATCGGTGCGGCGCTGACCCGCAGGAGCGTGGCGAGGCCGCGGCGGCCCTGCTGGCGGGCGAGCGCCGGCCCCAGGGTCGTCATCAAGGCGGTGAGGGCCGGCATCGGACGCCCGAAGAGCGTGATCTCCGAGATACGGGCCTCGTCGTCGAGGCGCAGCAGCTGCGCCTCCTCGAACGGTTGGCCAGCCACGTGCGCCCTGTAGACCAGCGCGTACGTGTCGTCCTGGCCGGTCTGCGTGTGAAATCGAATGTGCTCGACGGCCTTGAAGGCCTCGGTCAGGAAGTCTCGTAGCTGGTCAGTTCCCTCGAGGCGGAACTGGTCGGTGAGCGGCGAGCTGAGGACGATGCCGGGACTCAAGCAGGTGACGGCGGCGTCGACGTCACCGCTTTCGGCGGCGGCACGCCAGCGCGCAACCGTGGCGTCTGACTCTGAAGTGTCTGGCATGGATATCTCCTGATGTCGCCGAAATGGGCTGGGGGAGGGCTGGTCGGTGGCCGGCTGTCAGCCGGGGAGGTGGTTCATCTTGCGGATCTGGGTGTCGAAGATCCGGGCGGGTGCGAAGCGGCGCAGGACGCCTGCGCGTCCGGCCAGGGTGCCGGCGGTGTAGCGCAGCTTCGGCTTCGGGTCCGTCGCCGCCGTGACGATGACGTCGGCGACGACAGCGGGGTCGTCGCCGTCCTTGAACGCTTCGGCCATCACGCGATCGAAGGTCTCTCGCTGCTGTGCGTAGACCTGAAGGGGCGTCGCGGGCTGGATGCGCTTGGCCTCGAATCCGGTCTTCGTATAGGCGGGGTCGACGAGCAGCGACCTGATGCCGTGCTCGCGGATCTCGTGGTCGAGGGACTGGGAGTAGCCCTCGATCGCGTGCTTCGAGGCGCCGTAGACCGCCATGTAGGGCGCCGGGATGAATCCCTGCACGGAGGAGAGGTTGATGATGCGACCGCGCCCCTGTTCTCGCATGTGCGGCAGCACCGCCTTCACCATGCGCATGACTCCGAAGACGTTGATGTCGAAGACCTCTTGTGCCTGGGCGACGGAACCTTCCTCGGCCGCGCCGACCGAGCCGATGCCGGCGTTGTTGACGAGGACGTCGATCTGCCCGAATCGCTGGATGACCTGCTTGACCACAGCGGCGGCCGAGGAGTCGTCGCTCACGTCGAGATCGAGGAACGTCACCCCATCCGGCGGAGTGGATCGCGAGGTGTCACGGCTGGTTCCGATGACCTCGAACCCCGCCTTTGCCAGCGCGAGCGCCGCTGCCTTGCCGATGCCGGAAGAGGCACCTGTTACGAGTGCCACGGGGCGAGCTGTTGTCATCGTGAGTTCCTGACTTGGGAGTGTGTTGTAATTTCCAACTGACCCGGTCAACCTAGACCAGTGAGTTGGAAAAGACAACACACCGGCTTATCGTGGGGAGATGACCGATTCCGACACGCGCCCCGGGATCCGCCTGGCCGAGCAGCCCCTGGAGGTTCGCCCGTGCTCGCTCGCCGGGGCTCTCGACGTTCTAGGTGAGCGGTGGTCGCTCCTGGCCCTGCGTGAGATCGGCTACGGGGTTCACCGCTTCTCCCGCATCGCCGGCTATACCGGGGCGTCGCGCGACATCCTCGCCGACCGACTGCGCAAGCTGGAGGCGGCAGGTGTCATCGAACGCCGGCTGTACAGCGAACATCCGCCCCGCCACGAATACCACTTCACCGAGGCTGGCAGGGAGCTGTTCCCGGTCATGCTCGCGCTGTCCCAATGGGGCGACAAGTGGGCGGTCGACGCTCCGGCCCTGACCCGTCGCCACTCCTGTGGTCAGCCCGTCCAGGTCGATCTGGTCTGCCATGACTGTG
>JALZDD010000032.1 GCA_030862715.1 Actinomycetota bacterium
CCGCGGCCTGGTTGCGGAACACCTGCCCCGAGGAGATGAAGATCCCCACGGCCATGGCCATCGCGACCACCAGGGTCATCTGCCACGCGCCCTCGCCGATGACCTGCACCACGACGTCGCCCAGGAAGACGCCGAGCGCCACCCCGATGGTCACCTCGGTCACTCTCCTCAGCCGCTGGCCGTAGGAGGTGCCGAGGCTGACCACGGCGGCGATCGGGGCGAAGACGGGTTGGGCGTGGCCGAGCAGGGTGGCCGCGATGAACCACGCCACCCCGGCGGCCCCGGCGGCCTGCAGAACGTGCCAGCGCTTCGACTTCAGCCGCGCCAACCGGCGGCGTACATCGGACTCCACCTGCTCACGTGTGACCCGTGGGGCAGAGAACGCCATGCGCAGAATCCTAGGGCAGCCGGGGGCCGGGGGTCAGCGCGCGAGCGTCACCGAGACGCTCTGGCTGCCGCAGCCGTTGGCGGAGGTGAGGTTGGTGAGAGCGGACTTCTCGGTGCTGTCGACGGAGAGGCGCCAGCGGATCTTCACCGAGACGTACTCCTTCAGGTAGCGGCACTTCTGCAGGTCGGGCATCCACTCGGCCGGGTCGGCGTCGGACTTCTCCTGGTTCTCGTTGTCGGTGACGCCGACGAGCGAGCCGTAGTAGCCGAGGTCGTTGGCGTAGTTCTTGCGCTCGGTCGAGGTCCAGGTGCGGGCCCCCGAGTCCCAGGCCTCCGCGAGCGGGACCATGTGGTCGATGTCGATGTCGCTGGTGGCGGTCCAGGAGAGACCGTCGTAGTAGGAGTACCAGCGGCCGCCGGACAGCGAGCAGCTGGAGCCGACCGTGGGGGCCTCCTCGGCCTCCGCGATCAGCACCTCGTTGCGGGTGCTGCAGCCGTCGCCGTCGGCGTCGATCCAGTGCTGGAAGAGGTCACGGCTGTAGCCGGTGCGGTTCTCGGTCGCGACCGAGAGGTCGCCGATGGCGGTCGAGAGCGGCTGGGAGTAGGACTCGGCGTGTGCTGCCGCCGGAATCGTGAGCGGCACGAGGGCGCCGCAGGCGAGGATGAACAGGCCACGGAGTTTCATGGGGGTCTCCCGAGGTGAGGTGTTCGGTCGCCCCCTGACGATGCCGTGTTTTACGCACCCCGTGTAACTCGGTTACCAGATGTTTCGAGAAGTTCACCAAGAGGTGCGATCACGCCGAGATGAACGGCTCCGTCAGATGCGGCGTCGCCAGGTGAAGCGTGGTGGAGGCGTCGCGGCTGAGCATGCGCTCCCTTGAGTGCCTGGCCACCTCAGGATCGATCTCGTGTGAGTAGGCGAGCTCGGGGTGGAGAAGCTGAAGCGCGTGTACCAGGAGGTCGCCGGTGACAAGCGCCAGCTCGCGCCCCTCGGCGACCAGCACGCTCTGGTGCCCTGGCGTATGACCAGGCGTGGCGACCGCGCGCCCGGTGCGCAGGGGCGTGTCACCGTCGAGGAGCCGGAGCCGACCGGCCGCCGCGAGTGGGTCGGTGAGGGTCTCGCGAAGCTGGGGGTTGAGCGCGTCGAGGGCGTCGTACTCGGCCCGCTGGAGCAGGTATTCAGCGTTCGGGAAGTAGGGTCGGCGGCCGTTGGCCTCGGTCACGACCGCCCAACCGACGTGGTCGGTGTGCAGATGCGTGAGCACCACGGTGTCGACCTCAGCCGGGTCGATGCCCGCGGCGGCGAGCGACTGAGGAAGCACCACCGGGCACGGGCGCCCACGAGGCGGCCGGGCTGTCTGCCGGACCGATCCCGGCGTCCACGACGGTGATGCCCTTGTCGCCGCGGATCGCGTAGGCACGGAACTGGAGCCGCCAGCGGCCGTCGGCGTCGACCGCGTCCGGATCGTAGCCGTCGACCTCGGCCCACTGAGCGGCCGTGGCCCCGGGGAAGGCGTCAGCACGCGGGGAGAAGAACAGGCCCTCGCCGTCGGCGAGGGCGATGATCTCGGTCGAGCCGATCCGGAGGCGGGGAACGCTGAGGGTCATGGCCGCGATCCTGCCAGGCCTTCCACGCAGTGGTGAGGTGTCCGGTCGTCACCTCACGATGCAGATGTTTCGAGAAGTTCACCCATGTCGCGTTCGACCAACCCCTCCGCGCCGCCGTTCCCGTGGGCCGCGACCACGGCCCGCAGCCGCGCGCGGGTGACGTCGGAGACGTACGCCATCTCGGCCTTGGCCGCGTTCGAGCCGGGTCTGGTCGTCTCGGCGATCTGGACCGACCAGCACGTACGCCGCGCTCCGTCCTCCACGTTGGCCAGCGCAACCGCGTGGCCGGTGGTGCCGGAGCCGGCGAAGAAGTCGAGGACCCTCGCATCGGTCGGCATCGTGGCCAGGATCCGCCGGATCAGACCGGTCGGCTTCGGCGACTCGAACAGCGGCCCCACCAGCGACTTCAGCTCGGCGACGGCGGAGTCGGTCGAGCCGATCTCCTCGGCCATCCAGATGGTGGTGAGCTTCTTGCGCCTCGCCTCGCCGGAGGCGTCGCGGGAGAGCCAGTCGCGCTGGTAGACGTCGACCCGCTCCCCCAGCTTTCCGCGTACGCGGCGGCACATCAGGTCGTCGGGACGGGCCGCGATCAGCGGGGCACTCCACCGCCAGACCGCCGGGCGACCGTCACCGAAGACCGGCCAGATCTCCTGGCCGCCGTCGAACGGCTCGACCGCGACGCGACCGGACTCCGGGTCACCCCAAACCGGGAAGTGCAGCGTCCTGGCCGTCGCCGGATTGAACTTCTTGTTGGTGTTGCGCAGCGGCAGCCGCCGGTAGTGGCGCCCGTCGTCGGTGACGAGCGGGAAGTCCTGCTCGTTGACGGCCTCCGGGATGCTCGACTCCAGCGCGCAGGCCCGGGCGTCCTTGGCGTAGACCAGCAGATACTCATGGGACGTCGCGAACCCGTTGCCGAGCTGGCGGCCCTTGGGGTTGAGGTTGACCACGATCTGCGCGAGCTGGTTGCGCTCCTCGAAGACCTCGTCCATCAGGACCTTGAGGTGGGCCGCCTCGTTGTCGTCGATGGAGACGTAGATCGCCGCCCGCTCCGACATCACGGTGCGCGCCGCCTGCAGCCGGGGCCTCATCATGGCGACCCAGGCCTCGTGGCGCCCGGCCCGCCGGCCGTCCTCACCTCGACGGTCGTCGTGGTAGGCGAAGAGGCTGCCGGTGTTGTAGGGCGGGTCGATGTAGATCAGGTCGAACTTCTCCCCCGCTACCGAGAGCGCCCGAAGAACATCGAGGTTGTCGCCCTCGACGAAGGTGTTCCACGGCTCCCCCACGCGGGGAACGTTAGCCGACCGGGATATCAGTGCTCAGCAACGCGACCGATCGCTCCGCCACCAGGCACTGGATCTTGGTGCTCTTCGGCGGCGTGACGCTCAGGACCACGTCATCGCCTGTCGTGCCCGCCTTGATCGTCGCCGGGTCCGGCGCCTCGCAGCCGTCGTAGACCGTCTGGGCATAGAGCCGCTGGCCCGCCGGGACGTGCGCCAGCAACCTGGTCGCCTCGGTGGTGAAGGATGCCTGCAGCGAGGTGCCCAGCGTAGCCGCGTACGCCTTGATCGCAGCCTCGTCCGGGAGAGGCGTCGCGGTCTTCTCCAGGTCGCCCTCGGCCGCGCCGCCGGCGGAGACCAGGCCGCGTACGGGCTTCTCCGAGCTGGGCGGGCGGGATGGCTCGGGCTGCGGCTTCGGCTTTGCCGAACCAGTCGAGGACAGTGGGGTTCCGGACAGCGAGGCCGACGGGCTCGAGCCCGGGTCGGTCGCTTCATCGGGGGTGCCGCAGGCGGAGACCAGGAGCGCCGTCGCAGCGACTGCGAGTGGGAGAAGACGCGTGGGGTGCATATTTCACATACTCCCCACGGCACCCTGCTGTTGCACCCCCGGACGGTCGGTCGTTACGCAGATGGAAGGATCACGCCGTGGCCCGCTTCACCCAGGCCGAGCTCCAGACCTACTACGGCGCCTCGGTCCCCGACCTCCTTCCCGCAGACGACCAGCCCCTGCGTCTCCTCTTCGTCGGCATCAACCCCGGCCTGTGGACGGCGGCGACGCAGACCCACTTCGCGCACCCGCTCAACCGCTTCTACCCAGCGATCTTCCGGGCCGGGATCACCACCCGTCCGATCGACGCCTCGGCGGGGATGACGGCGGAGGACCGCGACTACTTCCGGTCCCGGGGGATCGGCTTCACCAACATCGTCCGTCGCGCCACGGCCAAGGCCTCCGAGCTCACCAACGCCGAGCTCAAGGAGGGCGGCGCCGAGCTGTTCTCCCTGGTCGCACGGAGGAAGCCAACCGTCGTCGCGATCGCCGGGATCACCGCCTACCGCACCGCGTTCAACCGTCCCAAGGCCAAGCAGGGCCTCCAGCCGGAGCCGCTGGCCGGAGCCGAGCTCTGGGTCGTGCCGAACCCGTCGGGCCTCAACGCCCACGAGACCGTCCCGACCCTGGCCGCCGCCTACGCCGAGGCCGCCCGCGCTGCCGGTCTGATCTGAGGCGTCAGAACCCAGTCGGGGCTTCCGGCAGCTCCGGAACCCCGAGCTTCGCCAGCAGCGCCACCGCATCGTCGGCCGAGACCCTCGCGGACTGGGAGTGGAGCATGTCGTCGACGGCGAGGTCGACCTCGCCGGTGAGGCATACGAGCACGTCCTCGCCCTCGGCCTCGGCAGGCCCTTGGAAGGCGAGCACGGGCAGGTAGGCGAGGTCGAGCGAAGCGGTCTTCTGCAGGAGGCGTACGGCGGCGAGCACATCGGCCCTCGGATCGGCGACCTCCAGCGGGCGGCCGTCGACGGATGCAGCGCCCGAGGCCGGCACCTCGACCATGCCTGCGGTCGAGGGGATGTCGTACTGCTCGATGACCGCGACGCCACCTGGGTGCACCACGACCGCCTCGAGCTCCCGCGACCCGATGCTCACGTTGAGCACGACCAGCGCCGACTCGAGCTGGCCGAGCGCCTGGCGGAGCTTCTCCTCGCCGAAGGTCTCCGGCGCGCCGAGGTCGAGCATCCAGCCGCCCGCGGCGGTGGCCACCCACGAGGCGGTCTCCTGCTCCTTCAGCGCCACCAGCTTCTCGGCCTCCTGCCGCAACCGGTCCCGCTCGAGGGCCGCGTCGTGGGCGCGCCGCCGCTCGTCGTCGAGCTCGGCGCGCAGCATCGCGACCTCGCTCTCGGCCAGCTGCTGCAACTCACGGCGCCGCTCCGCCTCCCGGGCACGCTCCTCGGCCTGCTGCTTCTCGGCCCGCAGCCGGGCGACCTCGAAGCGGCGTACGCCCTCCTCGAGCAGCCCGAGCGTGCGGTCGGAGACCGCGACGTCGGCGCCCGACTCGAGCCGGTCCCGCAGCGCACCCCAGTTGACCTCGGGGTGGTCGGTCACCAGCGCTTCCAGCACCTTCACGAGTACGTCAGGCTCGACCCCCACACGCGAAGCGAGCGAGGCCTGGTTGAACCGAGCCGGCGCGGGCGCCGCGGACGAGGCGGGAGCCAGGCTCCACTGCCCCGGCGGCCCCTCGACGAAGCCGCCCGACTTCAGCACGCCGAGCAGCTCCTCCTCGGTCAGCAGCACCCGTTTGCCCTTCAGGGCGGCGCGCAGGACCTGCAGGCTCAACGGAGCCCGCAGGCGCAGGATCTCGGCGACGGCCGGCATGGAGGAATGAGGCATAGGGGCTGGTTAGGGGTTGTTCTCGCAAGCGCCGCGATCGTACACCGGAGCACCGACATTCGAGCCCGGCCAGAGCGGTTCCGAACACTTGACCGGATTGCGGGGCGCGAAGGCCCCGGACACCGGCTGGTGCCCGGGGCCTCGCTGTCGAGCTAGTCGAGCGGCTTCAGGTCGAAGTCGTAGACAGTCGTCTGACCAGCCACGATCTGCGCCTTCTTGGTCGCGGGGACGAACCCGTCGGCCGCGACGACCACCTGGAGCGGCGCGTTGGACTTCTGCATCCAGTACCCGTAGGTGCCGTCCGCGTCGGTCCTCAGCGTCACGTCGTACGACACGCCGTCGAGGGCCACCACCGCACCCTCGAGCGCCTCACCCGAGCCCGTCACCGTGCCCGTGATCTTGCCCCAGCCCGCGGGCGCCTTCACGATCATGGTCGCCGGAACCGGCGCCACGGTGTAGGGAGTGTTGTTTCCGATGACCACGTCGGCCGTGTAGGTGCCCGGCTGGTCGACCGTGGCCGCGAACGTGGTGATCGCGGTGACCGACTTGCCCGGCGCCAGGGTGAACGACGGCGGCTGGACGTCCAGCCACGCGACGCCACCGCCGCCGGTCTCACCGGTCACGTCGAGGATGATGTTGGAGTCGGGGAACCCGAGCTCCGCGGCGTCGGTCGGCTCCGGCGTACCGCAGGCGTCGGAGGCCAGGTAGGTCGGCGACGTCTCAGCGGCGGCGTTGCCACCGAAGTAGACCGCGCCACCCGCGACGGATACGACCAGGATGTCGTCCGGCGCGATCTCCGCAGATGCCGCGATCGGCACCGTGTAGGTCGCCCCGAAGTCGCCGGTCACCGTCGTCGTGCCCGACCCGATCGGGGTCAGGTTGGCGAAGGTGAACGCCGCCCCCTCGGGCAACGTGTAGAGCGTCGCCGTCACCGGCGTGCTCCCGTTGGCCGACTCCTGGACCGCGAAGCTCACGCTGGTGGGCGTGAAGCTCCCCGAGACCCCGAAGTCACCCGGCGAGTAGGTGCGCAGGATCGTCGTGGTCCCCGAGGGGCACGCGACGGAGCTGGCCTGCACGACCTCGTGCGAGCTCGAGTGGGACAGGGTCGTCTCACCCGCCGGGGTCGGCGCGAGCGCCGTCACCGACGGCTGCCCGGAGGTGCCGAGCTTGCTGCCCGACTTCGACGAGGTCAGGCCCGATGCCTTCGAGCCGGCGCCCGGCTTGGTCTCGACCGTCGTGGCCTTCTTGGTGACGCTCTTGGTGACGCCGGCCGAGGCGGTCTTGTCACCCTGGATGACGACCTCCTCGCCCGTGGCACCCAGATCGACCTCGACGGGCGCGGACCCGTTGTTGGTGATCTTCAGGTTGCGCGAGACCGACCCACCCATCGCGAGGCTGGCGTTCAGCGCCGTCTGGGTGACGGCGAGGCGGCCTGCCTTGAGCTGGGCGTTGGAGGTGAGCGTGGTGTCCTCGGCGACCGTGATGTTGCGGCTGATCGAGGTGTAGTCGGGCGCGGTGAAGCTGATGCCGTACGCACCGGTCACCATGTCGACGCTGTAGGAGCCGTCGGCGCCGGTCTCGACCGTCTTGACGGACCCGCCGGCGGTCGGGGTCAGGGTGACCTCGGCGCCGTCGATGCCTGCCTTGGTGTTGTAGTCCTTGACGACACCGGAGACCGTGCCCATCGGGGCCAGGTCGAAGGTGATCGACTTGTTGTCGCTCAGCGAGGCGGTGTTGAGCGAGAACTGCGTGCCGATGGTGCCGGTGGCGTTCTCGATGCCGATCGTGGCCGAGCCGCCCAGGGCGCGGTCCCCGGCGGGCAGGTCCCCGTAGCCCAGCTCGACCCGGCCGTCCTCGAAGAGGGTGACCGAGAAGTCGAGCAGGTCCGAGCTGTTCAGCGGGAAGACGTCGCGCCACTCGATGACGAACGCGTCCACACCGTCGACCGTGGTCGCTCCGGTGAACACGTCGGCCGCACCTCGGGCGTCGAGGTCGTCCCAGAACGGGTAGATCGCCGCGTTCGGCACGGCCGTGGACGGGACCGCCACGTTGCCGTAGGCCGTGCTGGACGCGAGGAAGTTCACGTGACCGTTGGAGGCGACGTACGCCTTGGCATAGCTGCCGCCGTAGAGCGGGAAGCTGAACGGCAGGTCCACAGAGGCGGCCGCGTCGTCACCCTCGAGCCCGAGCGCGGTGGTGCCGGAGCGTACGCCGCTCGAGCCCTCTGAGCAGAAGTAGCCGTAGCCGTCGTAGGAGAACACGACCTTGACGTTGTGGGTCTTGGCGCCCGTGACCTCGATCTCGGAGCTCGTGGCCTCGGCACAGCCGGAGCCCTCGGTGAAGATCGTGTACGTCCCCTCCGGGACACCCGCGATCGAGTAGGTCCCGTCGGCACCTGAGGTCGCGGACAGGTTGCCCGGCGACAGCAGAACCTCGGCCCCCGCGATCGGGGCGTCGGTGCTGGCGTTGGTGACCGTGCCGCTGACCGTGTGCTTCGGAGCCTCGGCGAGGTCGAAGTCGACGGTCGTGGTGGCGTCCTGGGTGACCGTCGCGGACCCTGTCTCGGTGACGAAGCCGAAGGCGGAGGTGGTCAGGGCGTAGTCACCGACGAAGACACCGGCCGAGAAGTGGCCCTCGGCGTCGGTGGTGAGGGTGCGGTCGAGAGCCTCGCCGTCGAGCTCGACGGTCGCGCCCGGGATCGGCTCGCCGCCGCTGGTGACGGTGCCGGCGACCGTGCCGCCCTCGGCCGGAGCCAGGGCGATCAGGCGCGCCAGGTCGAGGTAGCCCTCGCCGTACACGTTGTTGTTCTCGGCGGTGCCACCGCAGGTGGTGTCGTCGACGTTCGTCGCCGCCTCGTTGAGCAGGCGGCGGGTCTCCTCGACGTTGCCGATCAGGGTCGGGTTGTAGCTCCACAGCGCCGCGACGGCTCCCGCGAGGTGAGGGGCCGCCATCGAGGTGCCGTTGTAGCTGCCGTACGAACCACCCGGGAGGGAGGAGCGTACGTTCACGCCCGGTGCCGCGATGTTGGGCTTGACCAGGCCGTTCTGGCCTGAACCACGGCCAGAGAAGGAGGCGACGGCGCCGGAGGAGTCGACCGCGCCCACCGAGTAGGTGAGCGCGTTCGCGCCCGGCGAGGAGGTCCCCTGGCACATCGAGCCCGGGTTGCCGGAGGCCCACGAGGAGAACTGGCCGGCTGCGTTCCAGGCGGCGTTCACGTCGTCGAAGAAGGAGTCGATGTAGCCGACGCCGTTCCAGCCCCACGAGTTGTTGATGACGTGCGGGCGCTTGGCGACGTCCGGGTTCTCGCCCGAGGCGTCGGTCGGCTCCAGCAGCCACCAGCCCGACTCGAGGAGTCCGGCGTCGGTGCCACAGCAGCCGTTGGTCTCGATCCACTCGGCGTCGGGTGCGACACCGATCTGGTTGCCGGCGCCGTCGTCGCCGACCATGGTGCCCATGGTGTGGGTGCCGTGGCCGTCGAGGTCGCAGGGACCGCTGGAGCAGTCGCCGTAGGCGTCGTACCAGTTGTAGTCGTGGGTGAAGCTGCCGTCACCGTTGTTGCCGCGGTACTGGTTCACCAGGGCCGGGTGGGTGTAGTCGGTGCCGGAGTCGACGCTGGAGACCACGATGCCGGCGCCGGTCGCGCCCTGCTCCCATGCCTCGGGGGCGTTGATGAAGTCGATGCCCCACTCGATGCCCTGCGGCGCCTTGGTGGCCGTCTCCTCCTTGACCGGCTCCACGAGCGAAAGCTTGGCCCGCTCGTGGACGGTCTTGATCTCCGGATCGGCGGCCAGCTTCAGCGCCAGGTCCTCGGAGCCGTCCTTCACCAGGATCGCGTTCGAGATCGCGTACGTCTTGTAGCTGACCTTCGCGGCGTCGAGCTCGGCGACGGTGCCGGCCTGTGATGCCTTGGCGGTCTTCTCCAGGGCGTCGACGACGTACCGGCCACGCTCGGTCCAGTCCTCGATGGAGGAGGCGGGACCGAGGTTGGCCTTGTCGGAGAACCGGAGCCAGAAGTCGGTCGACCCCGACTTCTCGAACTTGGACTCGAGGACGGACGTGAGCTTGGCCGCAGGGGCCTTGTCGTCGGCTGTAGGGGTGCCGGCGAATGCGGGGGTGGCAAGCATCGCAGCCGCTGCGGCGAGTATGCCTGTGGCTGCTACGGCCGATCGGCCGAGGCGTGAATATCTCAAGGTGGGTCTCCTTGCGGAAACCGTCGGCAAAACCCGCGAACAGAGATCGTGCACATTCCCGGGTAATGCGGACGGATCGATTATTGCCAC
>JALZDD010000035.1 GCA_030862715.1 Actinomycetota bacterium
GAGCAGGGCTGGTTCGCCCGCCTCCTCTCCGGTTTCGTACGTCCCCGGGAACCGCGCCAGCAGGGCTACCCGGCCGCCGGGAGCTGAGCATGGCCGTCGCGACGGCGGTCCGGGTCCGCACCGGTCGTTCTGGGCGCACCCAGCGCTCCGAGCGCACCGGCTGGGAGGTGCTGACCGCTCTCCTGGCCGGGGCTGCGGCGTTTCTCGCCGGCACCGACTTCGTTCTCGTACGCGGCCTGACCGTGGGCGGGCTGATGAGTGCGGCGCTGGCGCCGATCTGGATCCGGGAGGCGAGCCGCTATCGCGGCGCGGCCCTGGGCGGCGTACTTCTTCTCGCCTGTCTCTTCTCCGCGCTGGCGCTCGCCACCTGGCGCTCGGCGACGCACCCGCCGACCGAGGCCGGTGTGCTGTTCGAGCTCGTGCCGGTCGTGTCGGCCGCGATGTGCGTCGGAGCGCTGCTGTGGGCGCAGCGGGTGTTGTCGCCGGGGATCGTGGTGTGCCTCTACGCCGTCGGCTCGTTCATGACCGCGACGATGGACTCCCGCTTCGCCGAGGACCCGTGGCGGTTCGGGTTCTCGATGCCCTCGACGATGCTGCTGCTGGGAGCCTGTCTGCTCATCCGGCGGCGTCCCCGAAAGCGGCTCCTCGCGGACATGACCGCTCTCGGGATTCTCACCGCGGTCACTGCGCTGTCCGGAGCCAGGTCGATGAGCGCGTTCCTGATCATGACCGCGGTGCTGCTGTTGTGGCAGCACCGGCCGAGGACGGCCAAGCGGACCACCTCCGCCCTGCTCTCGCTGGTGCTGGTGGGGGCGCTGGGGTTCGGGCTCTATCGAGCGCTGGAGGGCGCTGCGCTGGACGGCTACCTCGGCCAGTCTGCCCAGGAGCGCACCGAGGAGCAGACCCAGGCGGCCGGGTCGCTCATCCTCGGCGGCCGGCCCGAGATCGGAGCCACGGTCGCGCTGATGCTCCACGAGCCGCTCGGTTACGGCGCCGGTGTCATGGCCACGCCGACCGACATGCAGGCCGCGAAGCAGGGCATGTCTCTTCTGGGTTATGACCCGGACAACGGCTATGTCGAGCACTACATGTTCGGCACCCGGATCGAGGTGCACTCGCTGATCGGCGACCTGTGGATCTGGTTCGGTCTCGCCGGGCTGGTCCTCGCTGGTTGGCTGCTCTGGCTCGCCACCAGCTACCTGGGCCGCAGCATGGCCGACCGCACCGGCGCCGCCCTCGGCATCTTCCTCGCCCTGCAGCTGGGCTGGAACCTCTTCTTCGGCCCGATCATCAGCTCGCTGCCGCCGCTCGCGCTGGCGCTCGGGGTGTTCCTGTTGCCGCGCAAGGAGGCGGACACGGCCCCACCGACGCAGAAGCCACCGCCGAGACCATCGCGGCAGCGCGGCCGTCGTGTCCAGCGCGCCCGCCGCCGCTACCTCGCCGGAGGTCCGCAGCGTGCGTGAAGCCTGGATCGACTCCGCACGCGGCCTGGCGATCATCCTGGTGGTGCTCTTCCACGCCGTGATCAACCTCGACCTGGTCGGCCTCGCCGGCCCCTGGTCACGGCTGGCCTACACCCTCGACACGTTCCGGATGCCGCTGTTCTTCTTCCTCTCCGGCCTCCTCGCTCCCTCGCTGCTCGCCCGCCCGCTGCGGGAGGTGCTGCGCACCCGGTGCCTGAACCTGATCTACCTCTACGTCCTCTGGTGCCTGCTCCTCAGCACCTTCCGCGCGCTCCTGCCGAATCCGCCGCCCGACGCCTTCGCGTCCCTCGCCCGGATCCTGATCGAGCCCAACGTCTACCTCTGGTTCCTCTACACGCTGTGCCTGTTCACGCTCGTCGGCTGGCTGACCCGGCGACTGCCAGCATGGCTGGTCGTCGGGACCGCGCTGATCGTCTCCGCGGTCTTCGCCGCCGGGCTGGTCTCCACCGGCGACGTCCCGTGGGACAAGACGTTTCGCTACTGGTTCTTCTTCGTCCTGGCCTCCCGCGCCGCACCCGCGGTGCGCTCGGTCGTGCCGCGGATGCGGCCGGCGCACGTGGCCGGGGCAGGAGTCGCGTACGTCGTGCTGCTGGGGTTCTTCCTCTACGTCTCCGACGACCGGATCATCTTCGTGCGGCCGATACTGGGCCTGCTCGCGGTAGCCGCCGGCTGCGGGCTCGGGGTGATGATCGCCCGACTCCCGGCTCTCGGCTTCGTACGCCACCTAGGCACCCGCACGCTCCCCATCTACGTCGTTCACGCCTTCCCGATCACCGCCGCCGAGGCCCTGCTCACCGGCCGCGCCATCGACTGGCCGCCGGGCACCGGACTGGTGGCCGTGCCCCTGCTCACGCTCGTCTCGATCCTGCTCGCGCTGGCTCTCGACCGGCTGATCACCGGCCGCGCCCGCGGCATCTTCGACTTCCCGATCGCGCACTGGACCACCAAGCGCAGCCCGCGACCGGCCACTCTCCTCCCTTCCGAGAACTTAGCCCCGAGGACGCCGTCATGACTTTTCCCGAGACCTCCTTCAACCTGAAGCTGCACACCGTCCGGCGCGACTCGGGACGCCTGTACAGGGAATTGCTGCGCAACCAGGAGCTCGAACCAGCAGCCCTCGCCGAACTGCAGCGCACCAGGGCCGTCGCGATCGCCGAGTTCGCCCGTAGCCAGACCGTCTTCTACGCCAAGCACTTTGCCGACGCAGGCATCGACCCGGGCCGGCCGCTGGCGCCGGACGACTGGACCCGGTTGCCGCTTCTGAACCGAACGATGCTCAAGGAGCACGCCGACGAGGTCGTCTCGTCCGAAGCCACGCCACGGAACTCACGCCCGGCGCTCACCAGCGGCAGCACCGGCGAGCCTCTCAAGGCCATGCATGACACTCGAGTGCCGACACTCGCGCTCGCGTGGCGGATGTACACATGGTGGGGGATTCAGCCCTGGGACAACCTGGCGCGAACTGGACGTTGGGGTTTCGGGCGTTTCGACACGCTCAAGAACGACATCACCTGGTGGCCGTCCAAGCAACGCTATCTGGACGCCGGACTCATGAGCCCGGAGTCGATGCGACAGTTCCATGCCGAGCTCGCGAAGACACGGCCAGCGCTGCTCGAGGGGTACGTGTGGTCGACTGTCGCCTTCGCGGACTTCGTCCAGGCGGAGGGTCTCCGACTGCCTTCGCTGCGCGCGGTCGCGACGACAGCCGGTGCGCTCGATCCTGCCTCTCGCGCTCGCCTCGAATCGGTCTTCGGCGTACCTGCGCACGACGAGTACCGGGGTTCGGAAGTCGGCTGGTTGGCGGGCGAATGCCGCGAGCGCAACGGCCTGCACGTGTTCGCTGATGCACGCGTCATCGAAGTCGTCGATGAGGACGGGCGAGTGCTTCCCGCAGGAGAGACCGGCGAGATCGTGGTCACCGATCTCACCAACCGTGTGTTCCCGATCATCCGCTATCGGCTCGGCGATCGGGGCAGGCTTCTCGATCGACCCTGCGCATGCGGCATCGCTCTCCCGCTCATGGCCTCGCCCGAGGGCCGGGTGACGGACATGCTCTACACGCCGAGCGGCCGCAGCCTTGGTCATCGGATCTCGGCGATGTTCAGTGATGTTCCGGATGCCGTGCGCCAGATGCAGGTCCACCAGCAGCGCGACTATTCGATCACCATCCGCATCGTGGAGGGGCGGCTGCCTGACGCCCGAGTTCACGTGGAGCGAAAGGTCGACGTACTGCGGAATCGAATCGACAATGAGGTTCCCGTGACGATCGAGTACGTCGATTCGCTCCCCTACACCGGCGCGAAGCTGAAGTACGTGATCAGCGATGTACCTCGAGACCACTGACTGGGATCTATTCGCGAAGATACTCACTGATGTGTGAGCCCCAGGCACCGCGAACCATCCCCACACCGCGAACCACAAACCGGGTCCCTCGGGCCTGATGGGCAACAGACTTGGTCACGTGGCCGGCGAGCAGACGTAGGCATCCCCATCCGACTCGGACGATGCCGCGCGCCGTTGCCTGGACTCGCGTGATGCTTCGCCTTCCGCGCGGAGCGAGATGGACCCGCGTCCTGGAGTCGGAGTTACCAACACGGGAGGAGCGGGCGCGGGCCCATTCTCGCGTCGCGCGGCTGGCGGGGACCAGATCGTAGACCGTAGCCTCGTCGCACCACACGATCCGTCCTCCGGCATCCGAGAGGGCACGGGTGAAGACAGTGTCGGATCCCCCGGACAGACCGAAGCCGAGGTCAAAGCGCAGCGAGCCGATCTGGGCCATGTCGAGGAGCAGATTGTTGGTCGCGGCGGTGGTGACGATGGTGCCCGTCGTGTGGCGGGGGCGTTTGAAGTAGCCGCCAGCGATGATCCACGGATCCGGCTCACCGGAAAAACGCGACACCACCGGGCCGGCGACGGCGGCTGCGCGAGTCTCCTGCCAGCAACCGAAGAGGGTCGACAGCCACTTCTCCGAGGGCTGCTCGTCGTCGTCGATGAAGACGACGACCGCCTCGGGACCGGCCTCGCTCAGAGCCCGGTTGCGGGCAGCGGCGATCCCGGGAGTGGGCTCGTGGACGTAGACGACGCGTACGTCATCCCCGGCCGCCTCCGCCACCGAGGCCGAGGCGCTGGGCTGCTCGTCGTTGTCGACGACGAGCAGCCGCGCGTCGGGAACCAGATCGAGCTGGGTCCGGAGCATGCCGATCGCCTCGGCCAACCCCTCGGGGCGCCGATAGGTGAGCATGCAGACCCAGACCGGCTTCGTCATTCGAGCATCACTTGATCGTGACCGTGACCCAGTCGGAGCGGGAGATGTTGCCGAGCGGGTCCACCGCCTCGATCCGGTACTGCTGCGTCGAGCCGCTGACGCGGCCGGTGTCGGTGAAGGTCATCGGGGCGTGCTTCCAGAACGGGGCCGAGACCTTCACGGTCTTGATCGGTGTGGAGG
>JALZDD010000039.1 GCA_030862715.1 Actinomycetota bacterium
GCCGATGATGACCGAGCGGTCGATCGCGTTGCGAGCAGGCACGTAGAGGGAGTTCGGGTTCTCCCACACGGTCGCACGGTCGCACCCGTTGGTGGCATCGGGCGCATAGTCGGCCTTCTTGCAGTCCGCGCCGGTCGCGGTGACGCGCGGGACGTACCAGTCCCCGATCTCCGGGAACACGATCGGTTTCCCGTCGGAGTAGCGGGCCTTGCCGTCGGTGTAGTGACGGTGCCAGCCGGCGACGTCCTCCTCGGTGGCTGAGTACTTCTCGCCGGGTCGCACGTCGAGGAACGAGTTGTAGCGGCTCTGCACCACCCAGCCGTTGGGCACGGGCAGGCCGGTCTCGCCGTTGCGGTGGTAGAGCTGGTCGTGGCCGGTCTGGTCGACGTCGATGAACACGTTGTCCGTCGCCTTGTTGCTGTGGCCCGACTGGAAGAACACACCTGAGTGCGCGTTCTTCACGACGTTGTGGTGGAACCGCATCCCCGAGACGCCGTCGTCCATGTAGAACGCGTCGTTGGAGCCGCCGATGGTGTCGAAGAAGTTGTACGCCACCTCGTTGCCCAGATAGGTGTAGTCGCGCCCGGTGTAGACGACGCCCTGGTCACCGGCGTTCTTCACCAGGTCGTAGAAGTGGTTGTGGTTGACGCGCATGTCGTTGCCCATGATCTGCACCGCCATGTGGGGCGCGTCGTGGACGTAGTTGTTCTCGAAGCTGTTGCCGACGCCGTACAGGTAGCCGGCAGGCGTGTAGGTCGCCAGGCGTGAGAAACGAGCGATCTCGTTGTTGCGGGCCACGTTGTCGCCGCGCTCGAGCGTGCTGCGGTCACCGCCCCCGAGCAGGACTCCGCCGCCGCCGAGGTCGTGGAGGTAGGAGTTCTGCACGATGTTGTCGTGGCCGCCGCGTACGGTCTCGTAGTCGGGCAGCGCCGTGATGGACTCGGTGGTCTCGCCGATGCGGATCGCGTCCATGCTGACGTTGGAGATGTCGACGCCGTCGATCAGCGTCTTCTCGGCGTCGAGCAGCTGGACCGCGCTGACGAGCGAGTCCGACATCGACAGATCTTCGATCCGTACGCCCGTGGTGTCCTCGAGCCGGAAGATGTTGTCGTCGAAGGCCCGCAGGGTCGCGCTCTTGCCCTCCATCGTCCCGCCCGACGGCTTGTAGTAGACGACGTCGTTGCCCGCGTGGCGGTCGATGTAGTACTCACCCTCGACGTCCATCTCGGAGAGGATGTTCATCGCCTTGACCTTGGTGTAGTCGTTGCGGGGCCAGTACATCGAGGGGTACTTGGCGTACATCGTGGTTCCGCTCCAGGAGACCAGCCGCACCATGTCGTTGGCGTAGTTGTTGCCGAGGTAGCCCGAGAGCCACGCCTCGGTCTCGTACGTCGTGTTGTCGACGTCGGTCAGCTCCTGCGGGTCGGCCTGCACCGGGATGTGGGAGTAGGCACCGAAGCCGCGGGTGCCGTGGTCGATGATCTCCGGCACTCCCTCTGGAGCCCAGCCCTGGTAGCGGTTGTTCTCGAGCAGCCGGCCACCGACCTCGTAGAGGGGAGGGGTCATCTTGCGCATCTCGTCCTGGGACCAGGTGTCGCGGTCCTCGGAGTTCGGGAGCTGCTGCTTCTTGTCCTCGAACTGCGCGCGCGGCGTCGTCCCGCTGATCGCCCAGTCGGGCTCCATCCCGAACCGGTCGCGCAGCGTCCACTGGATGAGGTCGTTGGTCGCCGGGACTTTCCACTTGCCGCCGTCGCCGTAGAGGTGGCAGCTGGAGTCGGCGCCGGTGCAGCCTTCTGCGTTGGGGAACTGCGCGAGCGTCTGCGTCCCGCCGTCGACGACGAGCTCGGGCGCGAAGGGCTGCGGCAGCCAGTTGAACCCGTTCTTGTAGAGCGTGCCGGGGTCGATGCCCTCGGCGCCGAGGTCGTAGACCCACACGCCCTCGCGCAGGGCGGGCGAGTCGAGTCGGGTGTTCGAGGAGAACTGCGGCTGGGCGAGCTCCTCCTCGGACAGGTCCGCGAGCGGCCGCCAGCCCTGGGCGTCCAGGGCGTGCGCGCCCGTGAGGCGGGCCTTCTCCCCCGCCGCGGCGCGGTAGGTGACCCACGAGTGCTCGGGACCGGTCAGGTCGATCGCGTCGTCGAGGACGTACTCGCCTCCGTGCACGATCACCGTGCCCCGGTTCTCCGCTGAGGTACGTCCGGCCAGCGCGTCGCGGGCAGCTTCGACCGTGCGCAGCGGCTGGCCCTTCGTGCCCGGGCCGGCGTCGTCGCCGTCAGGGGCGACGTGGATCGTGAGGGTCGTCTCGGCCGCGGTGGCGGGCTGCGTACCGGTGACGAGGACCGTCGAACCGAGTGCTGCCAGGACCACGGCCGCCGCCGCGCGGGCGCGGCGTGTCGTGCGAGTCTGCATGTCCGTCTCCTTGAGATATGACGTATGACATGTGTCTAACATCACACACGAGGTGCGGGCAAGCGTTTTCCAATGTTTCCGGGGGCGAGCGGGAGCCGGCCCATCGATCAGGAGGGGAGGCCGTAGACCCGAGCGGCCGTGCCACCCCAGACGTCGGCGCGGCCGGCGTCGTCGAGCCCGGCGAGCACCGTTTCGGCGAGCGCGATCACCTCGTCGTAGGGCGAGCGCAGCAGGCAGACCGGCCAGTCCGAACCGAACATGGTGCGCGCGGCGGCGAAGGCGTCGACGACGTGCACGGCCCAGGGAAGGACCGCCTCCACCGGCTGGTCCGGGGCGAGCTCGGTGACGAGCCCGGACAGCTTGCACGCCACGGAGTCGTGGCGGGCCAGGGCGGTGACATGTTCCGCCCACTCGTCGAAGGCCGCGGCGTCGATGACGGGCTTGCCGACGTGATCGAGCACCCAACGCCCGCCGGGGACCCGCTCGACCGCGCCGACGGCGGCCGGCAGCTGGTGCTGACGCACCAGCAGGTCATAGACCAGGCCGGCGTCAGCGACCGCGGTGAGGCCCCGCAGCACGTCGTCACGGAGCAGCCACTCGGGATCGGGCTCGGACTGCACCGGGTGCCGGATGCCGACCAGGAGGTCGCCCCCGGGCCCCTCGCGCAGCTCGGCGAGCCGGTCGGCGACGTCCGAGGCGGTGAGGTCGACCCAGCCGACCACTCCGAGGGTCTCGGGCGTCGCAGCCGCCAGCGCGAGCAGCTCGCGGGTCTCCTCGGCGACCGCGACGGTCTGGACGACGACGGTCCCGGCGATCTCGTGGTCGTCCAGGTGGGGCCGGAGGTCGTCGAAGGAGAAGGAGCGCCGGATGGCCGGGAGATCGCGTGTCCAGTCCTGGTCGCGGACCTCGAGGTCCCACACGTGGTGGTGGGAGTCGATGCGCCGGGACTC
>JALZDD010000071.1 GCA_030862715.1 Actinomycetota bacterium
TCAACCTCGAGGACGAGACCGGCATGCTCAACGTCGTCTGCTCCGCCGGCCTGTGGAAGAAGCACCGCAAGATCGCCGTCTCCACCTCCGTCATGCTCATCCGCGGCATCCTCGAGCGCAACGACGGGGTCACCAACCTGGTCGCCGACCGCCTCGCCCCGCTCGAGGAGATCCACCCCGAGGCCGCCAAAGCCATCGCCTCCCGCCACCGCTCCCGCGACTTCCACTAGCTGCCGAGGCGTCAGCTAGGTCGGCCGAGGCGTCGGCTACGTCGGCCGAGGCGTCAGCTAGGTCGGCCGAGGCGTCACTCGCGTCGGTCGAGACGGCAGTCAATGACCTCTCGGCCGACGGGAGTGACCTCTCGCGCGACGTACTCGACGTCTCACTCGACGCGGGTGACGCTTCGGCCGACGGGGGTGACGCTTCGGCGCTAGGCGGCCGCGCGGAAGAGCTCGAAGGTCGTACGCCGCCGCTCCTCGAACCCGAGACCCAGGTAGACCGAGATGGCGCCGGTGTTGGCGACCGAGGCGTGCATCAGCGCGCGGGAGCCGCGGGCGTGGATGTCGGCGGTGACCGCGAGGACGAGGCGGCTGGCCAGGCCGCGGCCGCGTGCCTCTGGCGCGGTGCAGACGGCGCTGATCTCGATCCAGCCGCCTGGGTGCATCCGCTGACCGGCCATCGCGACGAGTCGGCCCTCGTGGCGCAGCCCGAGATACGTACCCATCGTGTGGGTCGCCTTCTCGAACGGTCCCGGCTCGGTGCGGGCGACGAGGTCGAGCATCTCGGGTACGTCGGCGTCCCCGAGCACGACCGCCTCGGGATCGGGCGCGGCAGCGACCCGTGACGTCTCGACGAGCTGGACCCCTTCGCCACCGCCGACCAGCTCCCACCCGTCCCCGCAGACACCGGCCGCGCCGGTGATCAGCGCGGTGCCGCCGGGTCCGACGGCCGCGGCCAGGTCACGCCACGCCTGGGGCTCACGCGGGTCCGAGACGGCGGCGAAGGGCGAGACGTCGGGACGGTAGCGACGAGCGAGCCCCGAGCCCTCGGCGAGCCAGGCATGTGCCCCGGTCAGTGACGACCACACCGGGTTGTCGAGAACATCGTCGAGAAGAAGATCAGGCTGCGAGACGGACACGCCGGAATTTTCCCACCACCCCTCCCGTCACGGTTAACCCTTTTCGACTGGTGGATCGATAATGGAGGGGTGCCTTCCGCTCTGCCTCCCGGTGACCCCGCCCCCACCGATGGGTCACTGCCGGCCGAATCGCTGAGCACGCTCGGGGAGAAGGGGCTGGGCTTCTACGTCCACGTCCCGTTCTGCACGGTCAGGTGCGGCTACTGCGACTTCAACACCTACACCGCGATCGAGCTGGGCCCCGGCGTGAGCCGGCAGACGTACGCCGACCAGGCCATCGAGGAGATCCGGTTGGCGCGCCGGGTGCTAGGCGAGAGTGACAAGCGGGTGGACACCGTCTTCTTCGGCGGCGGCACCCCGACGCTCCTGCCGGCGAGCGACCTGGTCAGCATGCTCACCGCGATCAAGGACGAGTTCGGCCTCGCCGACGACGTCGAGGTGACGACCGAGGCCAACCCCGACTCCGTCGACCTGGACTACCTGCGGGCCCTGCGCGAGGGCGGCTTCACCCGGCTCAGTTTCGGCATGCAGTCGGCCGTTCCTCACGTACTCGAGACCCTCGACCGCACTCACGACCCCGAGCGGGTCCCGCTGGTCGTGGAGTGGGCCCGCGAGGCCGGCTTCGAGCAGGTATCCCTCGACCTCATCTACGGCACTCCGGGCGAGTCGATCGACGACTGGCGGATCAGCCTCGACACCGCGCTGGCCAGCAGCCCCGACCACATCTCGGCCTACTCCCTCATCGTCGAGGACGGCACCGCCCTGGCCCGAAGAGTCCGAAGAGGCGAGCTCGAGATGCCCGACGAGGACGACCTCGCCGACAAGTACGAGCTGGCCGACGCCACCCTCCGAAAGCACGGCCTGAACTGGTACGAGGTCTCCAACTGGGCTACCGACGAGACCCAACGCTGCCGCCACAACATGCTCTACTGGCAGGGCGGCGACTGGTGGGGCGTCGGCCCCGGTGCCCACAGCCACGTCGGCGGCACTCGGTGGTGGAACGTCAAGCACCCCAAGGCGTACGCCGACCGCATCGGCGCCAAGCAGAGCCCTGCCCACGCCCGCGAGATCCTCGCCGAGGAGGACCGGCGGGTCGAGCGTGTCCTGCTCGAGCTGAGGCTCGCCGACGGTCTCTCGACCCGGACCCTCGACGACGAGGGTCGTGCCGCCGTTCCGGAGCAGGTACGCCGCGGCCTGGTCACCGTCGCCGACGACACGATCTTCCTCACCGAGACCGGCAGGCTCCTCGCCGACGCGGTGGTCCGGGACCTGCTTCCCTGAGCATCCCTGAGTTCGGGAC
>JALZDD010000088.1 GCA_030862715.1 Actinomycetota bacterium
GGTGCCGGGCACCGCGCCGTCGTCTTGTCGCCGCCTGCAAAGATGACTCTGTCAGGAGGGGACAATGACAACAGTCGGCGACAACCCGATCAACGGGTTGATCGATCTCGTCGAGGCGAGCAGCGACGAGATGGCGCGCGAGCTTGCGAGGTTCCGGATGCGCTACAAGTTCGCGATCGACGAGGTCTCGACCAAGATCGCGATCCTGCGCGAGGAGTTCGAGCACACCCACGACCACAGCCCGATCGAGCACGTACGCACCAGGCTCAAGTCGCCCGACAGCCTGCTCGCCAAGGCCCGCAAGATCGGCTGCCCGCTCACCCTCGAGGCGCTCGAGACGCAGATCCGGGACATCGCCGGGATCAGGGTCGTGTGCCCCTTCGTCTCCGACGTCTACTGGATCATGGAGATGCTCGGCAGCCAGTCCGATGTCGACGTGGTCGAGGTCGAGGACTACATCGCCGAGCCGAAGGCCAACGGCTACCGCAGCCTCCACCTGATCATCAAGGTGCCGGTCTACCTCTCCGACCGGGCGGTGGACGTGCCGGTCGAGCTGCAGATCCGCACGATCGCGATGGACTTCTGGGCCAGCGTCGAGCACTCGATCTACTACAAGTACGACGGCACCGTCCCCACGACCCTGCGCGACGAGCTCGGCGCCGCGGCCCGCACCGCGGCCGACCTCGACGCCACCATGGCCCGGCTCCGCAGCGAGGTCCACGGCCCGGTTCGATGAACCGGACCGCGGACCTCGACAGGTTCAGCGGCCGTTGACGAACCGCTGATACTGGGCTCGCGCCTCGTCCGGCGTGATCGCCCGGTCGAGGAACATCAGCGAGTCCATCCGGCAGTTGCAGGGGTTCCGCTCGACGGTGTCCTGCGGGAAGGATCCGCCGACCTTGTAGCCGCGCGGCAACGTGTCGGAGGTGCCGGTGCCGTCGACCTGCCACGGGTCACCGGGAGTGGTGTAGAACCCCTCGACGGCCTTGCCGTTGCGGTAGAGCGCCATCTTGCCCGTGGTGTAGTCGAACGTCGCCGTCAGGTGCACCCACTGGCCTCGTGGCAGCAGGGTCTGCCAGTCCGCCGAGGCGGCGAAGGTCTGCGAGGCGCCCTCGTCGAGCCGGCGTCCCAGCGCGACCAGGCGCAGGGTGCCGTTGACGTTGATGAGCTCGAGCAGGGCACGTACGCCGTGGCCGTCGGAGTTGCCCGAGAGCACCCCGGCCAGCCCGATGGCGTTGAACCGGTCGGTCGGGTCGGCGGTCACCGAGTTGAGCGCCGGCCCGTCCATATCGACCTTGAACCAGCCAGCCACCGTGATCTGCTCGGCACCCGCGAACGGCGCCAGCGACGCGACCCCGTTCTGGTTCCACGCCCCTGCCTTCCAGTCGTCGTTGCCGTTGACCTCCGGGTCGACCTGCTGGGTCTGCAGGGCGTTGTTGCTGGTTCGGTAAGCCGAGTCGGTCACCTGCATCGCGTTGCCGCCGTTGACCTGGTTGAGCAGCGTCCGCGAGAAGCCCTGGTCCTCCTCACGCGCTCCCGGCGCGAAGGGGTGCTCGAAGTCGTAGTAGCTGACCAGGTCCTCGCGCAGCGACGGCACGACCTCGCTCGGCCACGGCCGGTGCACCGTGTTCACCACCTTCCAGATCTTCCCGTTGGCCTTGGCCAGCAGGTAGAGGTTGCGGCGGGAGTCGGTGCCGAAGCGCAGGTCGACGCGCGGATGGTCGACGAAGTCCTGCATCGAGAGCCGCTTGCCCGAGGTGTCGAAGAGCTGCATCTGGTGCAGGGTCGCCTCCCGGCTGCTGCCGCGGCGCATCTGCCGGGAGTCGGTCCAGTAGACCTCGCCGTTGACCAGGTCGCCGAAGACGTACTTGCCCTTCAGGTCGTCGAACCGGCCGCGGTAGACGACACCGCCGCTGACGGCGTGGCCGCTGTCGGAGGTGCAGGAGTAGTTGGCCGGCGGGTCGTGGTCGAAGGAGGCCACCGGAAGGGTGAAGCCGGACATGTCGTAGTCGTCGGGCACGGTGTAGAGAGCACACTCGTCGGTGTTGTCGTAGAGCAACCGGCCCTCGATCTCGCTCCAGCCGAGGTTGTCCCCGGCCCGTACGTCGTAGACGCCCTCGATCGCGTGCTGGCCGATGTGGCCGAGCAGGAAGGTGCCCTTCTCGACGTCCCACGAGAACCGGTGCGGATCGCGCATGCCGTACGCCCAGATCTCGCCGATCGCGCCCTCCCGGTCGACGAACGGGTTGCTGTCCGGGACGCCGTACGCCCCGTTGCGCCCGTCGCGGGCGAGCGGGTCGATCCGCAGGATCTTGCCGTACGGGTTGCCGAGGTTCTGCGGGTCGTCGCTCCGGACGCCGTTACCGCCGTCGCCCGAGGCGATGTAGAGCAGCCCGTAGTCCTCGTCGCCGGGAACAGCGGTCGTGTTGAAGTCGATCTGCTGGATGGCGTGGATCTGGCCGGCGAAGTCGATCCGCATCACCTCACGGCTGGTGCCCTCGAAGGTATCGGCCGCAGGGTCGGTGGCGTCCCACTCGGTGACCACGCTGACCGTACGCCCGGAGCCGGGGTTGGTCTGCGACGGGAAGGTCGGCGTCTTGGCGAAGGCGCCGAAGCGCTCGGTGTGGGTGGTGTAGAAGAGCCCGTTCGTCTCGAACTCGGGGTGGAACGTGATGAATCCGGCGCCGCTGCCGAGCCCGGCACCGGACCAGAAGTCGACGAAGTGGTCTCGAAGGTTCAGGTACTCGTGCTGCTGTCCGCCCTCGAGCAGATACATCGGCCCGTTGAGGTCGGGGACGTACATCCGGCCCGAGCCGTCAGGGACCTCGCCGATGAAGTTGATGCGGTTCTGGCGGACCAGGCGCTGGTCCGTGGGAGCGGGGTAGGGCTCGGTCTTCGGCAGCTGGGCGACCTCCTGGAGGACGAGGCCGAGACTGCTGCGTAGAGGCTGTTCGGGGATGGGGTCGGGGACGGGCTCGCTGCCGGGGATGGCGGCGTTGGCAGAGAGCGTGGGGGTGAGTAGCGCGGCGAGCATGGCGCCCACCGCGAGACCGCCCCATAGACGTGAGGTTCCCATGGGTGTGTTCTCTCCTTACCGAGGTGCGCTTCAGCGATGACGCAGGCCCGCGACGGTGACGTCGCGGATGCGCCCGAAGTTGTCGAAGGAACCGAAGCCGAACCGGCCTCCGGTGAAGGTGGTGTCGGTGGCGGTCTTCCGGGGCTCGTCGGCACCGTCGAGATAGACCGCGATCGCGCCCGTGCGGGCGTTGTAGTCGAGACGTACGTCGTGCCACTCGGCATCGGTGATCGACGGCGCTGCGCCGACGGTGCCGTTCCACTGGTGGTCGATACGCAGCCGGTCGGCGTCGTTGACCACGAAGATGCCGTTGTGGGGGTAGATGGTGTTGTCGGTCGAGAGGTGGGCGTAGTAGAAGCGCGTCGGGGACTGGTAGTTCCAGACCAGGATCACGTCACGGTTGGTGACCGTGACGGCCTCGTCGATACGGACCTCGGCGCGGTAGGTCAGCGATCCGAGCTCGGGTCCCTTGGTCACCACGGCGTACTCGAAGGGGCGCCGCGGGCCGGGCTGCGCCGTCCCCGGCTCGGTCAGGATCACTTGGCCTCCCTCGAAGGCCCATTTCTCCTCGGTCACCGGATCCCAGTCGGCGAGGCTCGCCCTGGGCTTGACCACGGCCAGGCCGGGTCCTTCGGTCGGCTGTGTATATATCTGGGCATGGGCTCCGGCGAGCGGAGCGGCCAGAGCCACTGCGAGGGCGACCACACCGGCGCGTACGCCTCGCCCCACCATTCGGTTCAGCTTCCATCTCATGGTGCTTTCCCTTCCCCTAATCGGAACCGTCGGTGGTCCCTGCTGAGGTTGTTGCGGCTCCCCCGAGATAGAGCTCGGCCATGCGCGGATCGGCGAGCAGATCCGCAGCGGCCCCGGCGATGTGCACCTTCCCCAGGTCGAGTACGCACCCCAGGTCCGCCGACTCCAGGGCCCGCCGGGCGTTCTGCTCGACGAGCAGGACGGCCAGACCGGCGTCCCGCATCCGTACGACCTGCTCGAACACGGTCGCGGTGGTCTTCGGGTCCAGGCCCATGCTGGGCTCGTCGAGCAGCACGACCTTCGGGCTCACCATCAGCGAGCGAGCGAACTCGACCTGCTTCTGCTGGCCGCCCGAGAGCGCGCCGGCGAGGGTGTTCCACCGCTCGGCGACGACGGGGAAGAGCGTCTTCACGAAGTCGGTCCGTTCCTGGATCGCGGCCGTGTCGCGCACCGTGTAGGCGCCCAGGCCGACGTTCTCGGCCACGGTCATCTCCCTGAAGACCGAGTGGCCCTGCAGGACGTGGGCCATGCCCGCGCGGAGCATCTGCTGCGGCCCGTTGCGGGTGACGTCGACGCCGTCGACGGTGATGGTCCCCGAGCGAGGCGTCAGCATGCCGCTGGCGACCTTGAGCACGGTGGACTTGCCAGCCCCGTTCGGACCGACCAGACAGACGATCTGACCTGCGGGAACGGTGACCGTGAGGCCTCGCAGCACCAGCGCCGCACGGCCGTAGCCGGCCTCGATGTCGCGCAGCTCGAGAAGAGGTTCAGACACCAAGGTAGGCCTCCAGGACTCGTGGGTCGTTCTGCACGTCCGCCGGCGCACCGGAGGCGATCGGGCGGCCGCGGTCGAAGACCACGACATGGTCGGAGAGGCTCATCACCAGCTCCATGTTGTGCTCGACGATGACGAAGGTGCGGCCCTCGGCATTGAGCTCGCGCACGAGCGTGGCGATCCGGCCGATCAGCGCCGGGTTCACGCCACCTGCGGGCTCGTCGAGCATGATCGTGTCAGGCTCGGCCATCAGCACCCCGGCTAGCTCGAGCAGCTTCTGCTGCCCGTAGGAGATGTCGCGGGCCTCGCTGCGCTCGAGGTGCTCGATGCCGACCCGGGCCAGCAGCTCCCGCGCCCGGGCGATGTCGTCGGGGTTGTGCGCTCGGCGCAGCCGGTGGACCAGCCCCGTGGACCGGACCCCGGCCAGTACGTTGTCGAGCACCGTCATCCGCGGGAAGATCCGGCACAGCTGGAAGCTGCGCCCGAGTCCGGCCCGTGCGATCCGGTGGGGTGCGTGGCCGGTCACGTTGCGGCCTTGGTAGGTCACCGTCCCCGAGTCGGGCCGGATCATCCCGGTCACGCAGTTGAAGAACGTGGTCTTGCCCGACCCGTTAGGGCCGATCAGGGCGTTGATCTTGCCCTCCTGGAAGCTGACCGTGGCGTCGTCCACGGCGCGTACGCCGCCGAACGCCTTGGTCAGTCCCTCCGTCGCCAGGAACGAGCTCATCTTTTCGCCTCCTCGAGCGCCTTGCGCTCCTCGGCCAGCTGGGCGGCATCGACCTCGCGGATCGAGGTGTCGCCGGGGCGGAACCGGTCGAACTGCGCGGTCAGCCAGGGGATGACCCCGTCGGGCATGAAGAGCACGACCAGGGCGAGCAGCAGACCGAGCGCGACCAGGTGCAGCTGGGTGTCGCCGTACTGATTCTTGAAGAACTCGACCGCGTAGCCCACGATCACCGCTCCGACGACCGGGCCGAGCAGGCTGCGTACGCCGCCGAGCAGCGACATGAGCACCAGATAGGAGCCGGTCAGGATCGAGAACTGGAAGATCGGGTCGAGCGAGCCGAACCAGAGGGCGTACATCCCTCCCGCCATCGCGGTCATGAACGCCGAGACGACGAAGACGACCAGTTTGTAGGCGAACGTGGGCACGCCCAGCGCCTGGGCCTTGTCCTCGTCCTCCCGGATCGCCTTGAGGCCGGTGCCGAGCCGGGACCGGTCGATCACCCACCACAGCGCGAGGGCGACCAGCGTCAGCGCCACGAACAGGTAGAAGAACCGCTCGTGCTGCTCGGGCCGGAGTACGTCGGTGCCGAACGGCCGCGGCACCCGCAGACCGTTGGACCCGCCGGTCACGTCGGACCAGCTCTGCGCGACGAGCAGCAGGATGAGCACCAGCGCGATCGAGACGATCACGAACGAGGCGCCCCGGACCCGCAGTGACGCGATCCCGATCGGCACCGCGGCGACGCCCACGAGCACGGCCGCGACGACCATCGACACCCATGGGTTCACCCCGGCCTCGGTGATCAGCAGCGCGGTGCCGTAGCCACCCAGCCCGGAGTAGGCGGCATGTCCCAGCGAGATGTAGCCGGTCAGCCCGCCGACGAAGTTCCACGCCACCGCGAGCGCCGCGTAGCTGGCGATCACCACGCCCACCGAGAGGATGAACGGGTCCGGCGCGAGCGCCGGGAAGGCGAGCACGAGGCCCAGCGCGACGGCTGCCGCGATGAGCTTCGTCACCAGGACGGATCGGCCCGGATGCGTACGGCTTTCTCTGTGCTTAGAAGCGCTGAGCAAGGCGACCTCCGAAGAATCCCTGGGGGCGGAACATGAGGGTGGCGAAGAGGGCGAGGTAGAAGACCGTCTGCGCCCAGGTGGTACCCATCGGGATCTGCAGCAGGCTCTGGGTCACGCCGAGGACCATCGCCGCGATCGCGGCGCCGGGGATGCTGCCGAGGCCGCCGATCACGATGATCGCCATCAGCGGTCCGATCCAGTGCCAGTGCAGCGAGGGATAGATGGTGGCGTCGAGCGCGAGCGCAGTGCCACCGACCGCCGCGGTCGCGAGGCCGAGCCCGAAGCCGAAGCCGGCGATCCGGTCGGTGTCGATGCCGAGCAGCTGGGCGGCCTCACGGTGCTGGATCGTGGCTCGCAGCGCCTGGCCGAAGCGGGTCTTCTTGAGCAGCAGGTAGAGCGCCAGGAGCGAGACCGCCGCCAGCCCGAAGGCGACCAGCTTGACCACCGCGATCCGCGCTCCCCACAGCTCCAGGCTCGCGCTGGAGTAGCCGAGCTGGATCCGCCGCTGGGTGCCGGAGAAGAGGTAGCCGAGGCCGCCCTCGATGACCAGCGCGATCGCGAAGGTCAGCAGCACCGACATCATCGTCAGCGTCGCCGGCCGCAGCCGGGAGAGCAGCGCACGCTGCATCCCGTAGCCGGCCGCGAAGAAGAGCGGCACGGTGATGACCAGCGAGAGCAGCGGGTCGAGCCCGGTCTGCGTGGTGAAGAACCAGGCCAGGTACGCAGCCAGGATCAGGAACGCGGAGTGGGCGATCATCACGACCCGCATGACGCCGAAGTAGAGCGTCAGACCGGCGGCGAGCAGGGCATAGAGGCCTCCGAGCAGCAGCCCCAGGATCAGGCTCTGCAGAAGGAGAGGTCCTGACATCGGCTCACCACGCCGGCTTCGGGAAGATGAACTCGGCCTCGGCCTGGTCCTCGGGCAGGACGATCTTGATCTCGCCGTCCACCCACTGCTGGATCATGTGGGCGCTCTGCGGGCGACCCTTGTCGTCCCAGCTCAGCGGCCCGACGACGGTCTCGACCTCGTTCTCGTGCAGCCAGTCGATCAGCTTGGACTGGCAGTCGGGGTCGGGCTCGGCGCACTCGACCGCCTCGACCGCTGCCGCGACGACCTGGCCCGTGGTCCAGGCGTTGGCCTCGTCCTCACCGGGCGCCTCGCCGTGCTTCTCCTCGTAGAACTTCACGAACTCCTGGTTCTCCGGGTAGTCCGCCTTCGTGGTGTAGCCGGTCGGCGCGATGATGCCCTGCGTCTTGTCGCCGATCGCCTCGGCGAACTCGGTCTCGGTCGGCGCGGTCGAGAACGCGGCCAGCTTGGGCTGGTAGTTGAGCTGCTGCAGCGCGACGATCAGGTTGACGCCGTCCTGGTACTGGCTGCCGCCCACGACCATGTCGGCCTTGCTGTCGGCGACCTTGGCCGCGATGCTGCTGAAGTCGGTGGTGTTGGGCGGGTAGACCTCGTCCACGACGGTCTTGATGCCGCCCTCCTCCAGCGCTTCCTTGAGCCCGTAGGCGGTGCCCTGGGCGAACGGGTCGTCCATGGAGGCGTACGCCGCGGTCTTTGGCCGCTCGCTCTCCGGCATCGCCAGGATGTGCTCGGCGAGGAGCTTGTAGTGGTCGTCGGCGACGGCGGGCGCGGCGTAGAAGAGGTTCTCGAAGCCCTCCTCGAAGACCTCGGGCGCCGCGCCGGCAGGCTCGACGAAGAGGTAGCCGTAGTCCTGGGCCACCTGGGCGGCCGGGATCACCAGGCGGGTCGAGAACGGCCCGACGACCAGGTCGACCTGCTCCTGGTTGATCAGCTTCTCGTAGTCGGCGGCGACACGCTCGGCGCTGGACTGGTCGTCGAGCATCTCCAGTCGTACGTCGCGGCCGAGCAGGCCGCCGTTGGCGTTGACGTATTCGGCCCAGGCCTCGTATCCGCGCTGGATGCCCTTGCCGGGCTCGCTGAAGTCGCCGGTCAGGGGAAGCGAGATGCCGATCACGATCTCGTCGTCGCCGCCTCCTTCCTCGGCGCCGCCACAGGCGGCGAGGGTGGAGGCGAGAGTCACGGCCGCCGCGGCAGCCAGGGTTGCTCTGGACCGCTTGCTCGCGGTGGGGATCTTCGTGAAGCGCATCTGCGGGTCTCCTCTACGAAAGCGCTTACGTAAGCGTTTACGATGACGTTACCGACTCTCGCTTAGTGTGGCAAGAGTCACATTCCTGACGACAAGGGGCATCGATGGTCCGAACCAACCGCTCCCCCCGCCTGATCGATGTCGCGCATGCATCCGGCGTATCGATCGCAACCGCGTCCCGCGCGCTCTCCGGAACCCCTGGTGTGAGCGACTCGGTGGCCGAGAAGGTCCGCCAGGCGGCACGCGAGCTCGGCTATGTCGCAAACCTCCACGCCCGCTCCCTCGCCAGCGGATCGACCGCGACCATCGGGCTCGTCGTGCACGAGATCGGCGACCCCTACTTCTCCGAGATCGCCAGCGGCGTGCTCAGCCTCGCCGCCGAACACGGGCGCACCGTCCAGATCTGCCACACCGGCCGCGATCCCGAGGCCGAGGTGGAGCAGGTACGCAGCCTGGTCGCCAACCGCGTCGGCGCGATCCTGATCGCGGGATCGGGCTTCGTGGACGCCTCGGTGGAGGCGCCGATGCGGTTCGAGGTGCAGCGCTACGCGGAGGCGGGCGGCCGGGTCGCCGTCGTCGGCCGGCACCACCTCGGGGTCGACAGCGTGCTGCCCGACAACCGCCCCGGCGGCCGCGCCGTCGCCGAGCACATCCTCGGCCTGGGCCACCGGCGCATCGTGGTCGTCTCGGGCACCCTGGAGCTGACCACCGTCGCAGACCGCCTCGAGGGGGTGCGCGACGCGCTCGAGGCGGCGGGGATCGACGCCGGCGACGTACCTGTCCTCGAAGGGCCGTTCACCCGCGAGGGCGGGCGCGAATGCATCCGCCGGATGCTCGCCGACCACCCGCGTACGACCGCAGTCATCGCCCTCAACGACGACATGGCCATCGGGTGCCTCTCGCAGCTGCGCAGCTCCGGGGTCTCCGTGCCCGGCCAGGTCTCGGTCAGCGGCTTCGACGACGTCGCCGTCGCCCAGGACCTCTCCCCCGGGCTCACCACCGTCCGGCTGCCGATGGCCGAGATGGGCGC
>JALZDD010000091.1 GCA_030862715.1 Actinomycetota bacterium
GGACGCAAGCAGTCCGGGACCGGCCGAGAGATGGGCAAGGCCGGGATCGAGGAGTTCACCGAGCTGAAGGCGATCCTGCTCTGACGTCTCCTGGGATCACATCGCGATCCCGACGTACTTGGTCTCGAGGAACTCCTCGATCCCGGTACGCCCGCCCTCCCGCCCCAGTCCCGAGGCCTTGACGCCGCCGAAGGGGGCGGCGGGGTTGGAGACCACGCCCTGGTTGAGCCCGACCATGCCGGACTCGAGCGCCTCGGCGACCCGCAGGCCGCGGCGCAGGTCGTTGGTGAAGACGTAGTTGACCAGGCCGTACTCGGTGTCGTTGACCGCCTCGACCACCTCGTCCTCGGTGTCGAACGGGGTCAGCGGCGCGACCGGGCCGAAGATCTCCTCGCTGCCCATCTTCGCGGAGGCGGGGACGCCGGTGAGAACGGTCGGCGGGTAGAAGTAGCCGGGCCCGTCCGGGGCCGTGCCGCCGGTCAGCACCCGCGCGCCGCCGGCCACCGCGTCGTCGACCAGGGTCTGCACCTTCTCCCTGGCCGCCTCGTCGATGAGCGGCCCGACGCGTACGCCCTCCTCGACGCCACGACCCACGGGCAGCTCGGACATCGCCTTGGCGAGCCGCTCGCCGAACTCCTCGATGACCGAGCGCTGGACATAGATCCGGTTGGCGGCCGTGCACGCCTCGCCCGTGTTGCGCATCTTCGCGGCCATCGCGCCCGCGACCGCCTCGTCGAGGTCGGCGTCCTCGAAGACGACGAAGCCGGCGTTGCCGCCGAGCTCCATGGACGTACGCAGCACCTTCTCCGCGCTCTGGCCGAGCAGCACCCGCCCGACCGCCGTGGAGCCGGTGAAGGAGAGCTTGCGGATCACGCCGGAGCGCAGCAGCGGCTCGGTCAGCTCACCCGGCCGGGACGTCGGCAGAATGTTGACAACCCGCTCGGGCACACCGGCCTCGCGCAGGATCTCCCCCAGCGCCAGCATCGAGAGCGGCGTCTGCCGGGCAGGCTTGATGATGCTCGTGCAGCCGGCCGCGATCGCCGGTCCGATCTTGCGGGTTCCCATCGCCATCGGGAAGTTCCACGGCGTGATCAGCAGCGCCGGGCCAACCGGCTGCTTCGTGATGAGGAACCGGGAGCCACCGGCCGGCGCGGTCTGGTAGCCGCCCTCGATCCGCACCGCCTCCTCGGCGAAGTGGCGGAAGAACTCCGCGGCGTACGCGATCTCGCCCCTCGCCTCGGCCAGCGGCTTGCCCATCTCGAGCGTCATCAGCAGTGCGAGGTCCTCGATCCGCTCGTTCAGCAGGTCGAAGGCGCCCATGAGCATGTCCGCCCGGGCGCGCGGCGCGGTCGCGGCGAACTCCGTCTGCGCGCCCGCCGCGGCATCGAGCGCACGGCGGCCGTCCTCGGGGGTCGCGTCGGCGACCGCACACAGCGTCTCCCCCGTTGACGGGTCGAGCACGTCGAAGGTCGCGCCGTCACTCGAATCCACCCACTGACCTGCGACAAGGAGCCCCTTGGGCACCTCCGCCACGACCCGCGCCTCGTTCGGTTCCTCAGTCATGCCGCATCAGCCTCCCAGGTCAGGTTCCGGCCGTCCGGCTGACAGCCGGCGGACGCTGGCCTACTGTAGTAGCCAGTCGGATTGTCGACAATCAACAGGAGTCCAGGTGGCCAAGCTCTCCCCCATCCTCAAGCAGGCAACCCCGGTCGTGGCGGCTCGCGGCGAAGGCGTCCAGCTCTTCGACGAGGACGACCGTCGCTATCTCGACTTCACCGCCGGGATCGGCGTGACCAGCACCGGGCACAGTCACCCGAAGGTCGTCGAGGCCACCCAGCGCCAGATCGCCAACCTGGTCCACGGGCAGTACACGACGGTCAGGCACCGCCCCCTCCTCGACCTTGTCGACCGGCTGGGACCCGTCCTCCCCGAGGGCCTCGACAGCCTCTTCTTCGCCAACTCCGGCTCGGAGGCCGCGGAGGCCGCGATCCGTCTCGCCCGACAGGCCACCGGCCGCCCCAACATCGTCGTCTTCCACGGCGGCTTCCACGGCCGGACCGTCGCGGCCGCTTCGATGACCACCTCGGGCACCAAGTTCCGCGCCGGCTTCAGCCCACTGATGGCAGGTGTCGTGGTCTCCCCGTTCCCCGACGCACCCCACTTCGGCTGGCCGCAGGAGCAGGCGACCGAGTTCGCGCTGCGCCAGCTCGACTACACCCTGCAGACCCAGAGCGCGCCGGCGGACACGGCCGCGTTCCTGGTCGAGCCGGTCCTCGGCGAGGGCGGCTACGTGCCCGCCGACGCGACCTTCCTCGACGGCCTGCGCGAGCGTGCCGACAGGCACGGCATCCTGCTCATCATCGACGAGGTCCAGACCGGTTTCGGCCGCACCGGCGAGTTCTGGGGACACGACCACTTCGGCTCCCGTCCCGACATCATCATGACCGCCAAGGGCCTGGCCTCCGGGTTCCCGCTGTCCGCGATCGCGGCGAGCGAGGCGCTGATGTCGAAGGCCTGGCCCGGCTCGCAGGGCG
>JALZDD010000123.1 GCA_030862715.1 Actinomycetota bacterium
AGGTAGTCCGAGGAGCCCGAGCACCAGAACCCGATGTCCTTCTTGGCCCATCCGGTCTGCTCGTAGCACTCGGCCAGGATCGGCACGAGCAGCTCGGCCATGCTCGGCGACCCGTCGAAGTCCTTCATCTGTCGCTGGGCGAACCCGACGACGGCAACGTCTCTCACTGAGCGCTCCTCACAGGTGGTGCTTGTAGCTGTCGAAGTCCGCGTCCGGCTCACCGGTCGGCGCGAAGTGGCTGATGTTCTCGATGCTGGTGCCCCACTCGTCGCGCGGTTTCCAGACCGCCTTGACCCGCATGCCCATCCGGACCTCGTCGGCCGGGATGTCCAGGATCAGGTGCTGCAGCGCGATGTCGGCGCCGTCGAGGAGGACGTACGCGGAGACGTACGGAGGTTTGATCTTCTGTCCCAGGAACGGGACGTTGACGACGCAGAAGGTGGTCACTGTGCCGATGTGCGAGAGCTCGATCTCCTCCGCGGTCGGCACCCCGTCGGTCGGGCAGGCACCGCGCGGCGGGACGTAGACCTTCCGGCACTTCGGGCAGCGCTGGCCCAGGATCCTGCCCTCGGCCAGGCCGCGGAAGAACGACGACTCCTCCGGCGAGGCCGCGTAGAGATAGTCGAGGCTGACCGGGGTCACGATCAGGCTGACGTCCTCGCCTCCGACCGGCACCGGCGTGCCTGGCTGGTCGCCGCCGTCGGCCTCGAAGACGACGTCGTTGACCGAGCCGGTCCGCTCCTCGGCCCATCTCGCTCGGACCCTCATCCCGGTCTCGATGTCGTCGGGGGAGGCGACATCGACCGCGTGCAGCCACGGGGTGTCGGCGCCGTCGATGGTGATCAGGGCGTACGCGAACGGCCTCTCGAACGGCTGTCCGGCGACGGGCTCGCTGACCCAGGTCCACGAGGTCACCGTGCCGGTGTCGGGAAGTTCGACGAACTCGGTCACCGCCTGGTGCGTGACCGGGTCGTACTCAGGGGGTGGGACGGCGACTCGACCGTCGCCGAGCCGGCCGCCGACGATGGTGGTGTCTCGCAGTCCGGTGAGGAAGCGGCCGATCACCGGGCCTGTGGATCTGGTGTAGTCGAAGGCGACCGTCACGGGTGCCTGCAAGGTGCGACTCATGACAGAAAGTGAAACACGTTCTAGTATTGGCCACAACCCGTAGGTGACGAAGGAGTCGATGAGAGTGAAGTTGGGGCTACAGCTTGGCTACTGGGGAGCACAGCCACCGACGGGTGTCGGCGAGCTCGTCGCCGCCGCGGAGGAGGCCGGGTTCGACGCGATCTTCACCGCCGAGGCCTGGGGGAGTGACGCGCTGACGCCGCTGGCCTGGTGGGGCCGGGAGACGTCTCGGGTCCGTCTCGGCACCTCGATCGTGCAGATGTCCGGGCGTACGCCGACCTCGATCGCGATGCACGCGCTGACCCTCGACCACCTCTCCGGCGGCCGGTTCATCCTCGGGCTCGGCGTGAGCGGTCCGCAGGTGGTCGAGGGGTGGTACGGCCAGCCGTTCGGCAAGCCGCTGGCCCGCACCCGCGAGGTCGTCTCGATCATCCGCCAGGTGCTCGCCCGAGAGGCGCCGGTGACCAACGACGGGCCGCACTACCCGCTGCCGTTCACGGGCGAGGGGTCGGTCGGGCTCGGCAAGCCGCTCAAGCCGATCGTGCACCCGCTGCGCTCCGACATCCCGATCTGGCTCGGCGCCGAAGGCCCCAAGAACGTGGCCCAGACCGCCGAGATCGCCGACGGCTGGATCCCGATCTTCTACACCCCCAGGTCCGCCCCGATGTACGCCGACTGGCTGGCCGAGGGCTTCGCGCGACCTGGGGCGCGGCGTACCGCCGACGACTTCGAGATCGCCGCGACCTGCCACCTCCAGGTCGTCGCCGACGCGGAGGAGAAGCAGGCGGCGCTCGAGGCGATGAAGCCGTTCGCGGCCCTCTACATGGGCGGGATGGGCGCCAAGGAGCAGAACTTCCACAACCAGGTCTTCGAGCGGATGGGCTACGCCGAGCTCGCCGGGCAGGTCCAGGCGCTCTACCTGACCGGCGAGAAGGAGAAGGCCACCGCGCTCATCCCCGACGAGCTCGTCGACGACCTGCACATCATCGGCACCGAGGGCGAGGTACGCGACAAGGTGGCGCAGTGGGAGGAGACCGGTGTGACCACCCTGCTGCTGAGCCTCGGCTCGGCCGCCGACGTCCACCGCATCGCCGAGGTGCTCGGATGACGGCTGCACGCATCTCGGAGACAGCCCGCTGATGGCGATCTATGCCGTCACCGGATCGGCCTCGGGCATGGGCGCCGCGGTGGTCGAACGGCTTCTCGCCGCCGGGCACCGGGTCGTGACCGTCGACATCGCCGAGGCTGATGTCGTCGCCGACCTGTCGACGCCGCAGGGCCGCCGCGATGCCACCGAGAAGGTGCTCGCCGCCTGTGGCGGCCGGCTCGACGGGGCGGTCCTCGCGGCCGGGCTCGGGCCGGCGCCTGGGCGCGAAAGGTCGGCCCTGATCACGCAGGTCAACTACCTCGGCGTCGTCGAGCTCCTCGAGGGCTGGCGCGAGGCGCTCGCCGCCACCGGGAATGCCAAGGTCGTGGTCTTCTCCAGCAACTCGACCACCACCATGCCGCTGATCCCGGCACGGGCGGTCGCGGCGCTGCTGGAGGGCGACGCGGAGCGGGCGCTGAAGGCGTACCGGATCTTCGGGAAGCAGGCGCCGGCGATGGCCTACGGGGCCTCGAAGGTCGCGGTCACCCGCTGGGTGCGGCGGCGTGCGGTCGAGCCGGAATGGGTGCAGGCCGGGATCCGGGTCAACGCGATCGCGCCGGGTGCGGTACTGACGCCGCTGCTGGAGAGGCAGCTCGCGACGCCGGGGGAGGCGAAGGCGATCCGGTCGTTCCCCGTCCCGGCCGGAGGCTACGGCGACCCGGGGCTCCTCGCCGACTGGGTGATCCACATGCTCGGCCCCGCCGCTGACTTCATGGTCGGCAGCGTCGTCGTGGTCGACGGCGGCACCGACGCCTGGTTCCGGGCCGACGACTGGCCGCGGCCGGTGCC
>JALZDD010000132.1 GCA_030862715.1 Actinomycetota bacterium
CCCTGGTGGGGGCGACCGACAAGTCGGGCTGGTCACTGAGCACCTACAACAACCTTCTCCAGCACGGCTTCTCCGGTGACGTGCACCTGGTGAACCCCAAGACGCCTGTCGTCCACGGTGCCGAGACCCACCGCAGCCTCTCCGCCATCCCGGGACCGGTTGACCTCGCCTACGTCATGACCCCGATCGAGGTCGTGCCGCTGGTCCTCGAGGAAGGTGCGGCCCGCGGCATCCGGAACTACGTCATCCTCACCGCCGGCTACGGCGAGGTCGGTGAGGAGGGCGCGGTCCGCGAGCAGGAGGTCGCCGACATCGCCCGCAGGCACGACCTCACCGTCCTCGGCCCCAACGGCAACGGGTTCATCAACGCGGCCGACTCGATCACGCCGTACGGGCTGCCGATCCCGCCGCCACTCCTGGGCGGTTCGGTCGGGGTGGTGCTGCAGAGCGGTGCGCTGGCCAGCAACGTGCTGGCCTTCGCCCAGGCCCGCAACATCGGGATCTCGCTCCTCGTCTCGATGGGCAACGAGACCGCGATGTCGGTGACCGACGTGATGAACGCGCTGGTCGACTCACCGCAGACGAAGGTCATCGCGCTCTTCCTGGAGAGCATCCGGCACCCGGACGAGTTCGCCGAGATCGCCCGGCGGGCGCTGGCGGCGGGCAAGCCGATCGTGGCCCTCAAGATCGGCCGCAGCGCCAAGGCATCCCGGACCGCACAGGCCCACACGGGTGCGTTGGTGGGTGACGACAAGACCGTCGACGCCGCCTTCCGTCAGCTCGGCGTGATCCGCGTGGGCTCGTTGGAGGACCTGATGGTCACCGCCGGCATGCTCGCCGAGACCGGGCCGCTCCCGGGCAATCGGATCGGCGTCGTCACCCCCTCGGGCGGCGCCTCCGAGATCATCTCCGACCGCGCCGAGGACGAAGGGCTCGACCTGCCGGAGTTCGCCGAGGCGACCACGGCAGCTCTCCGCGAGGTGCTGCCGCCCTTCGCCACGCCGAACAACCCGCTCGACGTCACCGGCTACGTGCTGCTCGACCGGCAGCTCATGTCGAAGGCGCTCGGCGTCGTAGCTGCCGATCCCGGTGTCGACGTCATCATGCTGCTGCAGGACATGCCCCGGACGACACCCGACTTCGATCTCGCGGTGGAGACGTACCGGCATACGGCCGGGGTGATCCGTTCCTCGCCGAAGCCGGTCGTGATCGTGGGCAACGTCCTGATCGACGTGAGCGAGACCGGGCGGGCCCTACGGGAGGCGGCCGGCTACCCGCAGATCGCGGGTGGCATCGAGCACGGGATGACGGCGCTGGGCCACGCGGTCCGCTGGTCGCAGACCTATCGGCGCCATCAGGCCGGCGCGGACGCACCCGTCGCGGTCGAGGTGACCGTGGCGGACGGGCTGCCACCGCGCACCGGGACGTGGACCGAGCGTCATGCGTCCGCGTTCCTGGCCGCCAACGGCATCCCCATGGTGCCGTCCCGGATGGCCACCTCCCCCGACGAGGCCGCGCGCCACGCCGAAGAGGTCGGCTTCCCCGTGGTCCTGAAGGCGGCCGCCGACGACCTGGAGCACAAGAGCGACCTCGGCGGCGTGGAGCTCGGGCTGAACGACGCGGAGTCGGTGCGCACCGCGGCAGCGCGGATCGCCGACTCCCTCGCGAAGGCCGGCCACGACGGCACCACGACCGTCGTCCAGCCGATGCGCTCGGGTGGCACGGAGCTGCTCGTCGGCGTCGTCCGAGACCCGTCGTGGGGGCTCACCCTGGCGGTCGCGATGGGCGGCATCTGGGTCGAGATCCTCGGCGACTCCCAGCTCCGCCTGCTGCCCGTCTCGGCGGCCGAGGCCCGGCAGGCGGTCGAGTCGCTGCGCAGCGCAGCCGTCCTCCGGGGCGCCCGCGGCCAGGCTCCGGTCGACCTGGACGCGCTCGCCGGCGTGGTGGCCAGGATCGGCGCGACCGCCGTGGCTCTCGGCGACGAGCTCGAGTCGCTGGAAGTCAACCCGCTGCTGGTCTCCGGGGACCGGATCGAGGCGCTCGACGCGCTGATCACCTGGCGGAGCTGACCCGCCCACGAGGCCCGGGGCGCGAACAGCGCCTCGGGCCGGAGTGGCCGGGCGACGACCGGTCTCGGCGTCGGCTAGATTGCCGTGACCGCAAGCCCGAGAAGGAGCTCAGATGACCGCACCACTGGCACGCACGGCACAGATGATGGCGCTCGCATTCATGACCATGGTCGTGGGGCTGGGGGTCATCGTCGCGCTCAGCATCCCTGATGCCGACCTGCGGCTGCCCGCGGCGTACGTCATCGGCGGGCAGGTCGCGGCCGGGGTGGTGATGGCCGTGCTGTGCTCGACGATCGGCTTCCGCGCCGTACCGCTCACGCCCGGGACGCCGCCAGAGAAGGCGACCAGTGAGGGCCTGCAGAAGCACCAGACGTCCATGATCCTGCGGCTCGTCCTCAGTGAGGTCGTCGCGCTCGTCTCGCTCGCCCTGGCCTTCGTCCTCACCGAGGGACAGCTGATGACGTACGTCATCGGCGGGGCGATCTCGCTGGCGCTGATGGCCTACTTCGCCTACCCGTCGGCGCGCAACATCCGCAAGGTGGAGGCCAGCCTCGACAGCGTTGGTGCGCCGTCGAGGCTGGCAGAGGCATTCGGCGTGGGTGACGGTCCGTCCAGCACCCACAAGGTGCTCTAGACCGTCAGGTCGATCCCCTCGGCGGCGAGCACCTCGCGGTAGGCCTCGACGTTACGCATCTTCACGCTCTCGTAGCCCCGCACGATGTCCGGGAGCTCCGCGAGGCGGACCGCCCGGGCGTAGGACTCCTCGGTGAGATCAGCGGCGAGACCGGTGACCATGGCGGAGTAGTGCGCGAGGAGGGCCCGCTCGGTGCGGCGTACGTGGGCCTGACCGAACGGGTCGAGGAACGTGCCGCGGAGGAACTTCATGGTCGCCAGCAGGCGGAGCATGAAGTGGGTGCGCGGCCCGAAGGTCATCTTGCGACCCTTCAGGAAGGCCCCGAACACCGGCGGGGAGAGCTTGAAGCTGATCTTGCCCTGGACCTCGGCACGGACACCGTCCAAGGCGGCCGGTGCGGTGAGCAGCCGGGCGACCTCGTACTCGTCCTTGTAGGCGGTGAGCTTGAACAGGTAGCGAGCGACGGCCTCGGAGAAGCGGGTGTCCGCGGTCACCTCGCGCTCGGCGTTCCAGATCCGGTCGACGGTCTCGACGTAGTCACGGGCGGTCGCCTGGTTCTGGAAGGCGACGAGCTTCGGCGCGCGGACCTCGACGAGGCGGCGCACCTCGCCGTCGAACGACGCTCCGTCCAGAGCCGGCACGGCGATCTGCTCGACCGGCGCGGTGGCGGTGCCGGTGACCTTGGCGAACTCCTCCGGCGCGGCGACCGAAGCGCGACCCCAGCGGAAGGCGGCGACGTTGGCGCTGACCGCGACCCCGTTGATGCCGATGGCCTCCTCGATCGCCTCGGCGGGGATCGGGAGCGCGCCGGACTGGTAGGCGGCACCGACCAGCAGGAAGTTGGCCGCGGCGGTGTTGCCGAAGAGGGTCTCCGCGGCAGCGAGCGCGTCGAAGGCGCGCAGCGAGGAGGTCGCGCCGTTCACCCGGGTGAGCAGCTCGTCGTCGGCCGGGTAGGCGATGTCCTTGTCGTAGACCATCGGCCCGGTCGGCGTCTTGCTGGTCGACACGACCGCACGGGTCAGCGCCGGGTTGCCGTAGGCGAGGTTCTTGCCCTCGGCCAGGGTGAGCAGGTCGAAGCCGAGCAGCGCGTCGGCCGAACCCGGGGTGACCCGGTTGGAGGGGTCGATCGAGCCCGGGCCGAACCGCAGGTGAGCCGTCACCGGGCCCGCCTTCTGGCTCATCCCGACCTGGTCGAGCGACTCCACGCCGAAGCCCGCGCGCAGCGCGGCGGTCGCGAGCACCTGGTTGACGGTGACGATGCCGGTGCCACCGATGCCGGCCATGAAG
>JALZDD010000166.1 GCA_030862715.1 Actinomycetota bacterium
TCCGCTGCACCCAGAACCCGAGCATGGGGGAGGAGTGGCGCCGCGGCTGGCATCCGGAGCGGATCCGGGCCAAGGAGAGCGACTCCCGCATCCTCGTCGTCGGCGCCGGTCCCTCCGGCCTGGAGGCGGCCCGGGCGCTCGGCGTACGTGGCTACGACGTCGTGCTGGCCGAGGCCGGCCGCGATCTCGGCGGCCGGGTGACGACGGAGTCGAAGCTGCCGGGGCTCTCCGCCTGGGGCCGGGTCAAGGAGTACCGCGAGGCGGTCCTCGCCGAACTCCCCAACGTCGAGATCTACCGCGAGAGCCCGATGAGCGGCGAAGACATCGTCGAGTTCGGCTTCGAGCACGTCATCACCGCGACCGGCGCCACCTGGCGTACGGACGGGGTCGCGCGCTTCCACACCACCGCGATGCCGATCGCCGAGGGTGCGCAGGTGCTCGGGCCCGACGACCTCTTCGCCGGCCGGCTGCCCGACGGCAAGAAGGTGGTCGTCTACGACGACGACCACTACTACTTGGGCGGTGTCGTCGCTGAGCTGCTCGCGCAGAAGGGCTACGACGTCTCGATCGTCACCACCGGCGCGCAGGTGTCGTCGTGGACCAACCACACCTTCGAGATCAACCGGATCCAGCGACGCCTGATCGAGAACGGCATCACCCGGGTAACCGACCACGCGGTCATGTCCGTCGGGGCCGGCGGCGTCCGGGTCAAGGACGTCTACGCCGGCGTCGAGCGTGACCTCGACTGCGACGCTGTCGTCATGGTGACCGCCCGCCTCCCGCGCGAGGAGCTCTACCTCGACCTGCTCACCCGTCGCGACGCCGGCGAGATCGCCTCCGTACGCGGCATCGGCGACTCCTGGGGCCCCGGCACCATCGCGGCCGCGGTGTGGTCCGGCCGCCGCGCCGCCGAGGAGTTCGACGCCGTCCTGCCCTCCAACGACGAGGTGCCGTTCCGGCGCGAGGTGACCCAGCTGGCCTGAGGCGCAAACTCCGCCGGCTGCGACCCGGTGCGGGGGCGGGAGACCACCCCGCACCGGGGTTCTCGCGCGTCCGGCGGCGTCGATGCGAGCAAGTCTCAGCATCTGTTCTGCCGATGCAGAGCAACGAAAACCGGTGTTGGTCGGCTTCCGTCGCCCGGGCCTACCGTGATCTGCATCGCGGGCTCGGGCCCCACCCCGAAGCCGGCATCTCAGGAAGGACATTCCGATGCAGCAAGACGTCGAGACCACCATGACGGTGGAGAAGCGCACGATCGACCACATCCCCGTGACCGAGCGACATGGGCGCGCGCGGGACCTGTTCACCATCTGGTTCGGCTCCAACATCATGCTGCTCACAGTGGCGACCGGCGTGGTCGCGACCGCGGTCTACGGCCTGCCGGTGTGGGCCGCGGTCATCGCGCTCGTCATCGGCCATGCGGTCGGCGGCGTGGTGATGGCGCTGCACGCGGCGCAGGGCCCGCAGATGGGCGTGCCGCAGATGCTGCAGACGCGAGCGCAGTTCGGCTCGTACGGAAGCCTGCTGGTCGTCATCCTGGTGATCTTCATGTACGTCGGCTTCTTCGCCTCCAACATGGTCCTCGGCGGCCAGGCGGTCTCCAGCCTGTTCGGGCTCGACGAGACCCTCTCGATCATCGTGATCGGCCTGGTCAGCGTGGTCGGGGCGGTCGTCGGCTACCGGATGATCCACGCGCTGACCGGCGTGATGAGCCTGGTCTCGGGCGTCGTCCTCGTCCTCGCGTTCGTCTGGATGCTCGGCGTCCACCAGCTGCCCACCGGCACCTTCCACACCGACGGCGCCACCCTGTCCGGCTTCATGGGCACGGTCTCGCTCGCCGCGCTGTGGCAGATCGCCTACGCGCCGTACGTCTCCGACTACACCCGCTACATGCCGCGCGACACCGGCGTGCGGCCCGCGTTCTGGGCGACGTACGCCGGGGCGGTGCTCGGCTCGCTGTTCCCGATGCTCCTCGGTGCGCTCGTCGGCGCCGCGCTGCCCGAGGCCGACACGGTCACCGGCCTGCAGGACCTGACCCCGGGCGTCGGCGGACTGATCATCGCCGTCTTCGGCATCGGCATCGCCTGCACCAACGCGATGAACCTCTACTGCGGTGCGCTGTCCACGATCACCGTCGGCCAGACGATCTTCCCGAGGTGGGTCCCTGGCGCCTCTGCGCGCGCGGTCGTCTCCGCGGTCCTGTTCGTCGGCGCGGTCGTGATGGCGCTCGCCGGCAAGGAGAACTTCCTGGTCAACTTCACCAACTTCATGCTCCTGCTGCTCTGCGTTCTGGTGCCGTGGACGGCGGTCAACCTGGTCGACTACTACGCGCTCAAGCACGGCGACTACGACATCGACTCCCTCTTCGAGCGCGACGGCGGCCGCTACGGCCGGTTCAACCTGATCGCGGTCGCCTGCTACTTCCTCGGCATCCTGGTCCAGATCCCGTTCCTGAGCACCGCGATGTACGTCGGTCCGCTCGCCGAGAGGCTCGGCGGCGTCGACATCTCCTGGATCGTCGGCCTGGCGGTGATCAGCCCGCTCTACCTGGTCCTGATGAAGCGCTTCGCCCGCTTCAGCGGCCACCGCCCGGTGGTCGAGGCAGGTGGCGTCGCATGACGGACGGCACGACGTTCGACTACCTGGTCGTCGGTGGCGGTACGTCCGGCAGCCTGCTCGCCGCTCGCCTGAGCGAGGACCCCGATGTCACCGTCGGGCTCCTCGAGTGGGGCCCGGACGACGAGCACGAGCCGCGTGCCCGCGACCTGCGGCGCTGGGCGGAGATGCTCGAGGGCGAGTACGACCTCGACTACCGCAGCGTCCCGCAGGAGCGCGGCAACTCCGCGATCCGCCAGGCCCGACTGCGGATCCTCGGCGGCTGCTCCGACGGCAACACGATGATCTCGTGGCGCACGCTCGCCGCCGACCTCGACGAATGGGTCGAGCGCGGTGCGGCGGGATGGTCGCCCGAGGCCGTCCAGCCCTACTACGACCGGCTGCGGACGCCGATCCAGCCGGTGGCCGAGGCGGACCGCAACCCGATGGTGGCCGACATGGTCGCTGCCGCGGCGACGGCGCTCGACATTCCGCTCCAGGACGCCTGGAACGACGGCCGTCTCGACAAGCGCGCCGAGGGCGCCGGCTTCTTCGAGGTCGGCTACACGCCCGAGGACAACCTCCGCTCCTCGACCTCCATCCACTACCTGCACCCGGCCCGCGCGACGCGCGAGAACCTGCGGGTCGTCCTCGGGACCCGGGTGGAGCGCGTCGACGTCGTCGACGGGGTGGCCACCGGCGTACGGGCCCGGGTCGACGGTGAGTTGGTCGACTTCACCGTGCGGCGTGAGGTGATCCTGTGCTGTGGCGCGATCGACACGCCGCGGCTGCTGCAGCTGTCCGGCATCGGTCCCCGCGCCGTCCTCGATGAGGCTGGCGTGCCGGTGGTCCTCGACCTGCCCGGCGTGGGGGAGAACCTCATGGACCACGCCGAGGGCCTGGTCGTGTGGGAGCTGAAGGAGTCGCCGCCGCCGACCTGCGCGAGCGGCTGGGACGCCGGCGCGCTGGTCAGCATCATGGAGCCCGACAACCGCCCCGATGTCCTCATGCACTTCCCGGTCGAACCGTGGGCCGTCCATGCCGAGGCGTACGGCGCCCGGCTGCCCGAGCGCATCGTCTCGATCGCACCCAACGTCGCCCGGCCGGCCTCGCGCGGCCGCGTCTGGATCACGTCGGCCGACCCGGAGGCCGCGCCGTCGATCGACTACCGCTACTTCACCGATCCCGAGGGCCGCGACGAGGCCGCGCTCGTCGCCGGTGTACGCCTCGCCCGGCGGATCGCCGAGGCCGAGCCCTTCGCCTCACGCCTCGTGCGCGAGGTCTTCCCGGGCCCGGAGGTACGGACCGACGAGCAGATCAGCGAGGTCGCCCGGGCCACGCACCAGACCGTCTACCACGTGAGCGGCACCTGTGCGATCGGTGCCGACGACGACCCGCTCGCCGTGCTGGACCCGTCGCTGCGGGTGCGTGGCGTCGACAAGCTGCGCGTCGTGGACGCCTCGGTCTTCCCGCAGCTGGTCGCCACCAACCCGGTCGTCACCATCATGATGGTGGCCGAGCGCGCCGCGGACCTGATCCGCGGCGCGCACTGACCGCTCAGGCTCCGCGCAGCTCCTCGGCCAGCTCGCCGACGATGGCGAGCTGGTGCGAGAGCGTCCGGGCCGACGGCTGCTGGGCGATGAAGGTCTCCTCGAACGGGTCGACGACCTCGGTGCGGACCCCGGACAGCGTCTCGACGATCGCGAGGCCACAGAAGGGCACCTCGGACTCGGCGTACCCGCCCTCGTGGACCGCGACCACGCGCCCGTCGCACACCTCCTCGGCAACCTCCATCACCAGCGCGGTCATCTGCCGGAAGCTGTCGGCGTAGAGCAGCTGGCGGGCCAGCGGGTCGACCATGTTGGCGTCGAGGCCGCTGGCGATGACGATGAGCTCAGGTCCGAAGTCGCGAACCGCGGGCAGCACGATGTCGCGTATCGCGGCCAGGTAGGTCTCGTGACCCGACCCCGGCGGCAGCGGCACGTTGAGGTTGTAGCCGAGGCCGGCGCCGCGGCCCCGGTCGGTGGTCGCGCCGGTGTCGACCGGGAAGCAGTTCTCCTGGTGGATCGAGACGGTGAGGACGTCGTCGCGCTCGTAGTAGACCGCCTCGGTGCCGTTGCCGTGGTGCACGTCCCAGTCGATGACCGCGACCCGGCCGAGGCCGTGCTCGGCCTTGGCCGCCTCGACGGCGATCGCGATGTTGGCGAGCAGGCAGAAGCCCATGCCCTCCGCGGGCAGGGCGTGATGGCCCGGCGGACGGGAGAGCGCGTACGCGTTGCGATAGCGGCCGGTCACCACGTCGGCGACCGCCCGCTTCGCCAGGCCCGCGGAGAGGGCGGCGATCTCGAAGCCGCCGTGCGAGAACAGCGCCTCGGGACCGATCTCGCCGCCGCGGCCGGCGCTGAGCTCCTCGAACCGGTCCAGGTACGCCGCCGGGTGCACGCGCAGCAGATCCTCGCGCGTCGCCGGCTCCGCGCTGTGCACGTCGAGTCGCTCGGTCAGCCCGGAGACGTCGAGCAGCGACTTGAACCGCCGCTTCGACTCCGGCGACTCCGGGTGCCCGCCGGCGGTGAGCGGCTGGAGCCACCCGCCGACCGGCAGGAACAGCACGGCCTCACCGGTGCTGTGCCACAGGCAGCGTTCGTCGTGGTAGAACGCCGTCCCCGCGGCTGTCATCACACACGCGCCTGACGGTCGTACGCCGCATAGCTGCGCTGTGTCGCGATGTGGCCGGCGATGTGCTTGGCGTCGTGCCACACGCCCCAGATGAAGGACGAGCCACGGCGGGAGAGCCAGGGGAGGCCGACGAAGTAGACGCCGGGCTCGGTGGAGACGCCGCGGCGGTGGGCCGGGCGGCCGTTCTCGTCGAGCGCGTCGACCTGGAGCCAGCCGTAGTCGGTCGCGAAGCCGGTCGCCCAGATCACCGTGGTGATGCCGGCCTCGGCCAGGTCGAGGGAGAGCAGGGGTGTGGTCGCAGCTGAAGGGCTCGGGCCGAGGTCGCGGGCCGACGGCTCCTCCGGCAGGTCGATACCGTTGCGGGTGACGTACTCGTCGGCGGCGTCGAGGAGGGCGAGGTAGTTGGCGTCGCCCTGGGCGATGTTCTCGGCCAGGTCCTCGCGGAAGGTGAGCGTGCCGGCGTCGTAGGTGTCGGTCATGCCGACGAGCTGGATCCCGCTCGCCTCGAGGTCGCGGAAGTCGATGGTGCGGCCGCCGTGCGCGCCGCTGACGGCGATCGTGACGTGCTCCGCGCCGGCGGCCGGGGTCTCGAGGTCCCACAGACCCAGGACCCCGAGCCACCAGCAGAAGTCGCGGCCGCGGTAGCTGCGCGGGGGACGGTCGTGCGGACCGACCGAGAGGTGGACCTGGCGGCCGGAGCGCTGTAGCTCGTCGGCGATCTGGACGCCGGAGGAGCCGGCGCCGACGACGAGGACGTTGCCCTCGGGAAGCTGGTCGGGGTTGCGGTAGTCGCTCGAGTGCAGCTGCCGCACGACCGCGTCCTCGGGGACGATCGGCGGGTAGACCGGCCGCTGGAACGGGCCGGTCGCCGCGACGAGGAAACGGGCGTCGATGACGCCCTCGGATGTCTCGACCCGGAAGCCCGGACGGCCCTCGTTGCGGGTCACCGAGGTCACCTCGACGCCGGTCCTGATCGGAGCGGCGATCTTCTCGGCGTACGCCTCGAAGTAGGCCGCGACCTGGTCCTTCGTGGCGAACGCGTCGGCATCGACGTCCTGGAACTCCAGGCCCGGGAATCGGTCGTGCCAGGCCGGGCCGTTGGCGACGAGCGAGTCCCAGCGCATCGTGCGCCAGCGCTCGGCGATCCGGTCACGCTCCAGCACGAGGTGGGGGACGCCGTTGTCGCTCAGGTGCTCGCTCATCGCCACACCGGCCTGACCGGCGCCGACGACGAGGACCTCGATCTGTTCGTTGGACATACTCAGATCCTGAGGTGCCCCGTTCCTCGTGTCCAACAGATGTTGTTGGCCTTACCCATCGGATCGGCCGATGCAATCACCGGTCCGCGCCACTGCATCTGTTTCATTGACGATAGTCGTTGGAAACATCTGTTGGACACATGCTCTGCGACGAGGTGGACTGGTCGTCGTGGAGACCAACAAACCCAGCAGCATCGTCGTCGGCGGGCACACCCGGATCCGCCCGTTCAACACCAGCGTCACCTACCCCGAGCAGAACCTCGACAACGACCTGTGCCAGGCCGTCGTCGCCGGCAACACCGTCTACGTACGCGGCCAGATCGGGCAGGACCTGGACACCAGCGAGTCGGTCGGCATCGGTGACGTCGAGGCGCAGACCGAGCAGGCGATGGCCAACATCAAGATGCTGCTCGAGGAGGCCGGTGCCGAGATGGAGCACCTGGTCAAGCTCACCATCTACATCGTCGACCCGCGCTACCGAGAGACGGTCTACCGGACGATCGGCCGCTGGACGAAGGGCGTGCACCCGATCTCCACCGGCATCGTGATCTCCGCCCTGGCCCGCCCGGAGTGGCTGGTCGAGGTCGACGCGATCGCGGTCATCCCCGAGGTGGCGAAGTGACCTTCTCCGTCCTCGCCACCGACGGCAACGGCGCCGTCGGCATCGCTGTGACCTCCTCCAGCCCGGCCGTCGCCGCGCGCTGCATCCACCTGCGTCCCGGCGTCGGCGGCGCCTCGTCGCAGAACATCACCGACCCGCGCCTGGGCACCGAGCTGCTCGACGCGCTCGCCTCGGGGCTCGACGCCCGGGCCGCGCTCGCCTC
>JALZDD010000169.1 GCA_030862715.1 Actinomycetota bacterium
TCGAGGTGGCGGGCGGTCTCCGGCAGCGCGTCGTGGATGAACTCCAGCGTGGGCGCGGTGCGGGTGCCGAGCTGCTTGGCGACCTCGGAGCGGATCAGCCCCTTGGCGGACTCGAGCGCGGCGGCCGTGCCGGCCAGCTCCGCCTCCGAGTCGGCGCCCAGCACCGTGTAGAAGATCGTCGCCTGCTGACTGTCGCCGGTCACGCGAACGTCGGTCACGGTGACGAACCCGATCCGCGGATCCTTGATCCGTCGCTCCAGCATCTGCGCCACGATGACCTTGATCCGGTCAGCGATCCGGCGAACCCGTGGGCTACTCATGTTCACACTCTCTCAAATAATCGAAGTAAATCGAGACGTTGGCCGGGCCGCGACTGCGACCCGGCCAACGTCAGAGGCTCATCTTCAGCCTCGGGGAATCTCCACCATCTCGAAGGCTTCGATGATGTCGCCTTCCTTGATGTCCTGGAAGTTCTTCAGGACCAGACCACACTCGAAGCCCTCGCGGACCTCGGAGGCGTCGTCCTTCTCGCGGCGCAGCGAGGCCAGGTCGAGGTTGTCGGCCGCCACCGCGCCGTCGCGCAGGACGCGCACCTTGGCGTTGCGGCGGATGAGGCCCTCGGTGACCATACAACCGGCGATGTTTCCGGCCTTCGACGAGCGGAAGATCGCGCGGATCTCCGCCTTGCCGAGGACCTTCTCCTCGTACTCCGGCTTGAGCATGCCCTTGAGGGCCGCCTCGATCTCCTCGATCGCCTGGTAGATGACCGAGTAGTAGCGGATCTCGACACCCTCGCGGTCAGCCAGCTCCGTCGCCTTGCCCTGCGGGCGGACGTTGAAGCCGATGATGATCGCGTCGGAGGCAGCAGCCAGGTCGACGTTGGTCTCGGTGATCGCACCGACACCGCGGTCGATGACCCGGATGGAGACCTCGTCGCCACCCACGTCGATCTTGGCCAGTGCGTCCTCGAGCGCCTCGACCGAACCGGACACGTCGCCCTTGAGGATGAGGTTGAGCTCTTGGCTCTCGCCCTTCTCCATGGAGGCCATGAAGTCCTCCAGCGTGCGGCGTACGCGGCGCTTGGCCTGCTGCGCGGCACGCTCGCGTGCCTCGCGCTTCTCGGCGATCTGGCGAGCCATCCGGTCGTCCTCGACGACCAGGAAGCTCTGACCGGCACCCGGCACCGCCGAGAGACCCAGGACCATCGCCGGACGCGACGGGGTCGCCTCGGTGATCTCGTGGCCGTACTCGTCGATCATCGCGCGGACACGGCCGTGGGCCGGACCGGCGACGATGGACTCACCCACACGCAGCGTGCCGCGCTGGACCAGGATGGTCGCGACGGGGCCGCGACCGCGGTCGAGGTGAGCCTCGATCACGATGCCCTGCGCGTCCTGGCTGGCGTTGGCCTGCAGGTCGAGCGAGGCGTCGGCGGTCAGCACGACGGCCTCGAGGAGGCCTTCGATGTTGATCCGCGACTTCGCCGAGATCTCGACGAACATGGTGTCGCCGCCGTACTCCTCGGGGATGACGCCGTATTCGGTCAGCTGGCCACGGATCTTGGTCGGGTCCGCCTCCGGCTTGTCGATCTTGTTGATCGCGACCACGATCGGGACGCCGGCCGCCTTGGCGTGGTTGAGCGCCTCGATCGTCTGCGGCATCACACCATCATCGGCTGCGACCACGAGGACCGCGAGGTCCGAGGACTGCGAACCACGGGCACGCATGGCGGTGAACGCCTCGTGACCCGGGGTGTCGATGAAGGTGATCTTGCGCTCTTGGCCGTCGACGTCGGTCGAGACCTGGTAGGCACCGATGTGCTGGGTGATGCCACCGGCCTCGCCCTCGATGACGTTGGCGTCACGGATGGCGTCGAGCAGCTTGGTCTTACCGTGGTCGACGTGACCCATGACGGTGACGACCGGCGGTCGGACCGTCCAGTCGGCCTCGTCGCCCTCGTCGCCGAGCTCGATGTCGAAGGACTCCAGCAGCTCGCGGTCCTCGTCCTCAGGGGAGACGACCTGGACGATGTAGTTGAGCTCCTCACCGAGCAGCTCGAGGGTCTCGTCGTTGACGGACTCGGTCGCGGTGACCATCTCACCGAGGCCGAACAGCATCTGCACCAGCTGGGCCGGGTCGACGTTGATCTTCTCGGCGAAGTCGGTCAGCGAGGCGCCACGGGCGAGACGCACGGTCTCGCCGTTGCCCTTGCGGACGCGGATGCCGCCGATGGTCGGGGCCTCCATGGCCTCGAACTCCTGGCGACGCGCCCGCTTCGACTTCCGGCCACGGCGCGAGGGACCACCCGGGCGACCGAAGGCACCCTGGGTCGTTCCGCGACCACCGGGACGACCGGCACCGGGACGACCGCCACCGGGACCGCCGCCGAAGCCGCCGCCACCAGGACGACCGGCACCGCCGGCACCGCCGGGACGCCCACCGGCACCCGGACGACCGCCGCCGCCACCGCCGGGACGACCCGGGGCACCGGCACGACCACCGGGACCGCCACCAGGACGAGCACCGAACGCGGCCGGGGACTTCGGCATCATCGCCGGGTTGGGACGCGGCATGCCGGGACGGCCACCGCTCTGGCCACCCTCACGGGCAGCGGCAGGACGCGGGGGACGCTGGTCGCCGCCGGCCGGGGCACCGCCCTGGCCACCCTGACCCTGGCCTCCACCCTGGCCACCGGGACGCGGACGCCCCATGCCCTGGTTGGAGGAGAACGGGTTGTTGCCCGGGCGCGGAGCGCCGGGCTTGCCGACCGGGCGCGGTCCGGGACGACCGGCACCAGCGCCGCCGGCACCACCCGCGCCACCGCGAGCAGCGGGGGTCTGCGGACGAGCGCCGGGCTTCGGGGCACCAGGCCTGGGCGCACCCGGCTTGGGGGCGGCCGAACGTCGGTCGCCTCGCTCGCCGGACGGCGCCGCGTTCGGGCTGGGCTTGGAAGCGGCCGGGGCGGCGGACGCCGCGGGGGCGACCGGCGGAGCCTCGGCCTTCTTGGCCGGGGGCTTCGGGCCGGGCTTGGGCGCAGCCGGCTTGGACGCCGCGGGCGCCTCGACAGGCTTCTCGGGCGTCGTGTCAGCCTTCTTGGGGGCCGCGGGCCTGGGAGCTGCCGGCTTGGGGCCGGGCTTGGGGGCGGCCTTCTCGTCCGAGGACGCGGAACCACCCTTGCCGCCGGCCTTCAGGCCGGGGCCGATCTCCTTGCGGAAACGCATCTCCGCGGGGAGCTCTACGGTCGAGCTCGCCGACTTGACGAACTCACCCATCTCCTTGAACTTCTCGAGAACAAACTTGCTCTCGACTCCGAACTCTTTGGCGAGTTCGTGGACTCGGGTCTTAGCCACGTTTCTCCTTCTGGCCACAGACCCAAATCCGGGTTGAAACTGTGACCACTAATGGTTGTAGAACACGCTCATCGCGAAGTACTCATCGAGTGCTCATGAGCTTTTGCTCCAGTTCCTGGTCAGTTGACCGTCGGCGACGGTCGTGGATGTGTGGCGCGTGTCGAGGTAGTCCTCCACCGGTGCGCTGGAAAGCCCGCCCGGGGCACGTAGGGCCCGGGTGAACGCCTTCCGGCGCACCGCGAGTTCGTAACACTCACGCGTGGGGTGCACATGCGCCCCTCGCCCGGGTGCGGTGGCTGTCGGATCGGGCACGACGGCCGGCTGGCCGTTGCGGTCCGAGCCGGCGGTCACCCGCAACAACTCGCGCTTGGCGGCTCGCTTCCGGCAACCCACGCACGTACGGACGGGTCCGTTCTGCGTAGTTTCTTCGAGGCGTGCCACCGATCCTTAACACTACCGCTTC
>JALZDD010000198.1 GCA_030862715.1 Actinomycetota bacterium
GGTCGCGCTGTTCGCTCCTGGCGGATCCAGCCACGTTTGTCGGTGCTCGCCGCTAGCGTGATGTTCATGAGGCGCCCGCATGAGAACGTCGCTACGGTCCTGGTGGACCCGCGCGTTCTGGGCGACATCGAGATCGAGCTGATGTCGCTCGACATGCCGTTGTGGCGGGTGTGCGCGGCGCCGATCGTGAAGGACGGTCAGCGGCTCGCCTTCCAGGTCCGCCACCGGCTGCTGATGTCCAAGAGGGGCGAGTGGGACTGCGCCAAGGACTGGGTCCCGGTCTGGATCGGCTTCGGCTCGACCTGGGCGTTCCCCGGCGAGGCCATCCCGTGGCCGGCCCACAAGGCGCTGTGGACGCTCCTGGAGGGCTACTCCGACCAGGTCCGCTACAACAAGCGGCTCGGCGGCATCCCTAGGATCCCGCGCCTGCGGGAAGCCTGCTAGCCGACTCGGGTCTGCGTTCGATCTGCTTCCAGGTCGGGTCGATCGCGGGGAACATCGTGACCACGAAGTACGCGATCCCGCAGGCCACCAGGGCAGTGGTCAGGCCGAACGCCGAGACCAGGCTGCCGCCGAGCAGCCCGCCGAGCGGCATCAGCCCCCAGGCGAAGGCCGAGATCAGCGACATCACCCGGCCGAGCAGGTGGGCGGGGATCCGCTCGAACTGGATCGCCCCGAGGATCGGGTTGATGAACCCGCTGCTCGTCCCGCCGATCGCGAACACCACGAACACGACCCACAGCGGCGCCCCGAAGGCGATCACCAGGAACCGCGGGATCCCGGTGATGAGGAAACAGACCAGGTACGTCGGGTAGCGGCGCATCCGGTCGCCGAGCGCCGCGGCCACGGCCGATCCCACCGCGGAGAAGCCGGAGAAGGTGGCGAACAGCAACCCGATCGTCTCGGGACCGGCGTGCTGCTGGCCCCATACCGGCATCAGCACGCTGCTCCAGGCCAGGTCGATCAGGTTGGTCAGCGCGACCATGAACGCGATCCCCAGGAGCACCCGGTCGCTGCGGAGGAAGTGCCAGCCCTCGGCGAGCTGAGCCCGATAGCGCGTCGGTCGCGCGGGGTGCTCCGCGGGCTCCGGGCCTCGGACCCGCGTCAGCCCGGCCGTCGTCGTGGCCAGCACCAGCGCGCCGAGGGCGAACGAGGCGGCGTCGATCACGATTGCGTCGGTCGCGCCGACCAGGCCGATCAGCAGCCCCGCCGCGGCGGCGCCGAGCATCGACGCGGTGCGCTCGACGAACGAGTGGAGCCCGGTGGCCCGCTCGGTCGGCACGCCGGCCGCCTCGACCAGCTGCGGGATCATCGCTGACTTCGCGGCGTCACCGGGGCCCCGCAGCGCGCCGGCGAGGGCCACGAGCGCGAGCAGGATCGGGAAGTGCAGCAGGCCGGCGGCGTACAGAAGCGGGATGAGGCCGACCACGCCGGCCGAGCCCAGGTCGCAGGCGATCGCGACGCGGCGTGGGCCGATGCGGTCGATGATCGGACCGCCGAAGATCTTGCTGAGCACCAGCGGTGTCATCTCGAAGAGCGCGATCAGGCCGGCCTTGGCGGGACTGCCGGTCGTCTCGAGCACGAACCAGGGCAGCGCCAGCATCGAGATGCGGGTGCCGACCAGCGAGATGGTCTCGGCGGCGAGCCAGCCGTAGAGGGGGAGCTTCATGACCTATCCCTCTGGGCTTGTTTCGGGGTCGGTGCTGACGTGACCCGGCAGCGGGAAGACGTGGAACTGGAACATCACGGCCTCGCCCTCGGGTTCCTCCTCGAGGTCGTCGATGATCTTGTTGACCTGCTCCTCGACGCGGGATGCCTGAGCGGGGGTCAGCCGGACGACTCGGTCGTTGAGGCCGAAGGCCTCGCGCCACTCCTGGGGGAGGAGCGCCCGCTCCTCGATCGCCTCCTGGAGACGCTGGGCATAGATGGTGACGACCGTCTGCAGGTAGGCGTCGAGGGTCTCGCGGCCCTCGGGGGTGTCCGGTACGTCGCTGTCGCCGGTCACGGTGGCCTGGTGGGCGGCCTTCCACCAGCGTTCCCGGGCGTTGCCGCGACTCTCGTCGTCCTCGATGAACCCGTGCTGCGCGAGCTGCCGGAGGTGGTAGGACGTCGCGCCGGAATTGATGCCGAGCCGGGCCGCCAACGTCGTCGCCGTCGCCGGGCCGTCGACGCGGAGGATCCCGAGCATGCGTACGCGCACGGGGTGGGTGAGGGCCTTGAGCTGGTCGACTCCGGGGACGATCTCGCGTGCTGCCATGGATCCACCGTAGACCGCAAAGAGATGTTTGCAAATAGATTTGTGCGGTTGCTTGAAAATTGAGTAACCGGGTGAACAAAGGCTGGATAGCGCCGTTACCCTGTCCGGGTGACGACAGACGCCGCGCCGCCCACGCCGACCTCCACCCCGACGGTGGCGATCATCGGAGGAGGAGCCAGCGGCACGCTGACCGCGATCAACCTGCTCCGCCGCGGTGCTTCGGTGACCTTGTTCGAGTCGCGGGGAGAGGCCGGCTACGGAGTGGCCTACTCGACCAACGACGGCCGCCATCTCCTCAACGTCCGGGCCAACAACATGTCGGGCTTCCCCGACGACCGGGACGACCTGCTCGACTGGGCGGCCGAGGCCGGCATCGACCTCGGCCCGATCGACTTCCTGCCCCGGCGTGACTACGCGCGCTACCTCCGCGACCGGCTCGCTCACGCGGCCGAGACCGGTGCCGGCACGCTGGAGACGGTCGGCGAGACGGTCATCGACGTCGAGCCGGTCGGTGCCGGTTTCCGGGTCCTGACCAGCGATGACGATGAAGGGCATGTCGCGGACGCCGTCGTCCTCGCCTACGGCAACCCGCCGCCCCAGCCGCTGGCCGGACTGCCCGAGGCGCCGTGGAACCTGTCGGACCCCTGGGACGTCGCCCGGATCAGCGCCCTACCCGTCGATGCGACCGTGCTCGTCGTCGGCACCGGCCTGACCGCCGTCGACACGACCGTGACGCTCCTCGACGACGCCCCGGACCGCCGGGTGATCATGGTGAGCCGCCACGGCCTGGTCCCCAACCCCCACGTCGACGACCAGTTCACCTCCTGGGTGACCCCGGTCCCCGACGGCCCGCTGACCGCCGACGGCATCGCCGCCCTCGTACGCGACCAGATCGAGCACGCGGCCGGCCTCGGTGTCGACTGGCGTGCCGTCATCGACGGCCTCCGTGGCCCGACCCAGTCGATCTGGCGCCGCCTGCCCGAGCCGGAGCGGCGTCGCTTCCGCGAGGTCTACGCCCGCGAGTGGGAGGTACGCCGCCACCGCATGGCTCCGCGCATCGCCGCCCTCCTCGACGCCTATCGGGCCGAGGGACGCTTGGAGATCCTCGGTGGCGGGGTGCTCGGCTGCCGGATGGACGCTGCCGAGCAGCCGGTCGTCTCTCTGGCCGACGGTGACCGTGAGGTCACCGCGGTGATCAACTGCACCGGCCCGTCACCCGACATCACCCGCACCGACAACCCCCTCCTGCTCGCGCTCCAGAAGCGCGGCCTGATCGCCCCCGACCCCCTCCGCCTCGGCATCGACGTCACCGAGGACGGCCACGTCATCGGAGCAGACGGCTGCGTCGTACCCAACCTGCTGACCGTCGGCCCGCCCTGCAAGGGTGCGCTCTACGAGGCGACCGCCATCCCCGAGATCCGGATCCAGGCAGCAGCCGTAGCAGCCCACCTCACGAGCTGACCGCCCCGCGGCTCGACCAGCGGAGTCGCTGCTCAGCCCAGGTGGAGCTGGCGATCGGTACGCGCGAAGGTCTCGGCGGCGAGCTCGGGGTCGGCGCTGAGCTCGGGACCGGTGGCCGGGATCATGGTCTTGAGCTGGGGCTGCCAGCCGTCCCAGCGGTCGGGGAAGCAGCGGCGCAGGACGTTGACCATGATCGCCGGGGCGGTCGAGGCGCCGGGGGAGGCGCCGAGCAGGCCGGCGATGGTGCCGTCCTCGGCGGTGATGACCTCGGTCCCGAACTGGAGTACGCCGTCGGGGCGGATGACCTGCACCCGCTGCCCGGCGATGATCCGGTCCCAGTCCTTGCGGTCGGCGGCAGGGAAGAAGTCCAGGAGGTCGTCGAACTTCTTGCGCGGCGAGCGCAGTAGCTCTTTGACCAGGTAGACGGTGAGATCCATGTTGGTCAGCCCGGCCCGCAGCATCGGCAGCAGGTTGTGGGGCCGCACCGAGAGGAACAGGTCGGTGAGCGAGCCGGTCTTGAGGAAGCGCGGGCTCCAGCCGGCGTACGGACCGAACATCAGGTGGGTCTTGCCGTCGACGTAACGGGTGTCGAGGTGGGGCACCGACATCGGCGGAGCGCCGACGGCGGCCTTGCCGTAGGCCTTGGCGCGGTGCTGGCTGACGAGCTCCGGCTTGGACGTACGCAGGAACTCACCCGAGACCGGGAAGCCGCCGAAGCCGCGGATCTCCCGGATCGCGGCCTTCTGCAGCAGCGGCAGCGCGTAGCCGCCGGCACCGACGAAGACGAACCGGGAACGCAGGTGGTACTTCCCGGTCTCGTTGCGGCCGTAGATGTGCCAAAAGCCGTCCATGGTCTGGTGCAGGTCGGTGACCTCGGACCCGGTCTCGAGGTCGGCGCCCTTGTCCACCAGGGTGCGGGTCAGGATCGAGGTGAGCGAGCCGAAGTCGACGTCGGTGCCGGCGTTGGTCCAGGTGGCCGCGATCGGCTCGTCGGCGAGCGACTTGGCAGAGCGGCCCTCGAGCAGCAGCGGCGCCCAGCCCCTGATGACCTCGGGGTCCTCGCTGAACTCCATACCGCCGAAGAGCGGGTGGACCGACAGCGCCTCGTAGCGCTTGCGCAGGTAGTCGACGTTCTCGGCGCCCCAGACGAAGGACATGTGCGGGACGGTGTGGATGAACTTGTCCGGGTCCGGGATGCGGCCGTTCTCGACCAGGAAGGACCACAGCTGACGAGAGAGCTGGAACTGCTCGTTGACATTGACGGCCTTGGAGATGTCGACGGAGCCGTCGGCGTTCTGCGGGCTGTAGTTGAGCTCGCACAGCGCGGAGTGACCGGTGCCGGCGTTGTTCCACGGGCCGGAGGACTCGACGGCGAGCGAGTCGAGCCGCTCGATCAGCTTGATGGACC
>JALZDD010000203.1 GCA_030862715.1 Actinomycetota bacterium
CGTCCCGGCCCGGTCCTGATCGACCTGCCGCTCGACGTCCAGCAGGCCGAGATCGACTTCGACATCGAGACGTACGAGCCCTTGCCGATCGCCAGGCCGGCGGCCAGCCGTGCCCAGGCGGAGAAGGCGCTGGCGATGATGCTCGAGGCGGAGCGCCCGCTGATCGTCGCGGGCGGCGGCGTGATCAACGCCGACGCCTCCGACCTGCTCGTCGAGCTCGCCGAGGTCACCGGGGTCCCCGTCGTCCCCACGCTCATGGGCTGGGGCAGCATCCCGGACGACCACCGGCTCAACGCGGGCATGGTCGGGCTGCAGACCTCCCACCGCTACGGCAACGCGACCATGCTGGCCAGCGACTTCGTGCTCGGCATCGGCAACCGGTGGGCCAACCGCCACACCGGCTCGGTCGAGACCTACACCCGCGGACGTACGTTCGTGCACATCGACATCGAGCCGACCCAGATCGGCCGGGTCTTCGCGCCGGACTACTCGATCGTCTCCGACGCCCGCGCGGCGCTCGAGGTGCTCATCGAGGTCGCGAAGGAGTGGGCTGCGGACGGCCGCGTCACTGACCGGGCCGCCTGGGCCGAGGAGTGCGCCGAGCGCAAGCGGACCCTGCAGCGCAAGACCCACTTCGACAACGTCCCGATCAAGCCGCAGCGGGTCTACGAGGAGATGAACCGGGCCTTCGGATCCGGCACCCGCTACGTCACCACGATCGGTCTGTCCCAGATCCAGGCGGCCCAGCTGCTGCACGTCTACAAGCCGCGCCACTGGATCAACGCCGGCCAGGCCGGCCCGCTCGGCTGGACCCTGCCGGCCGCCCTGGGGGTCGCGACCGCCGTCCCCGACGGCCAGGTCGTCGCGCTGTCGGGCGACTACGACTTCCAGTTCCTGATCGAGGAGCTGGCGGTCGGCGCGCAGTTCAACATCCCCTACATCCACGTGGTCGTGAACAACTCCTACCTCGGCCTGATCCGCCAGGCGCAGCGCGGCTTCGAGATGGACTACTGCGTGCAGCTCGCCTTCGACAACGTCAACAGCCCCGAGCTCGACGGCTACGGCGTCGACCACCTCAAGGTCGCCGAAGGCCTGGGCTGCAAGGCCGTACGCGTCACCGACCCCGCCGATCTCGGCGCCGCCTTCGAGAAGGCCAAGGCCCTGATGGCCGAATACCGCGTGCCGGTGCTCGTCGAGGTCATCCTCGAGCGCGTCACCAACGTCTCGATGGGCGTCGAGATCGACGGCGTCGTCGAGTTCGAGGAACTGGCCGAACGCGGCGAGCACGCCCCGACCGCGCTCGTCCCGCTGGACTGATCGCCCCATGGTCCGCGTGCTGGTCGCCTCCGACAAGTTCAAGGGATCGCTCACCGCTGCCGAGGTCGCGGCGGCGGTGAGCGCCGGGATCCGCCGGGGGAGTCCCGGCGTGGTCGTCGACGCGATCCCGGTCGCCGACGGTGGTGACGGCACCCTGGCGGCGGCCGAGTCCGCCGGGTTCGTCCTCGTGCCGGTCCGCGTGGCCGGTCCGACGGGAGAGCCGGTCGAGACGGCGTACGCCCGGCGGGACGACATCGCGGTCGTCGAGCTCGCCGACGCGTCCGGGTTGGCGCGGCTGCCGGGTGTGCCGGATCCGATGCGGGCCTCCAGCCTCGGGGCCGGGCAGGCGATGGCGGCCGCGATCGACGCGGGCTGTCGCCGGATCGTGCTCGGGATCGGAGGCAGCGCCAGCACCGATGGCGGGGCGGGCCTGCTCTGCGGGCTCGGCGCCAGGCTGTTCACCGTCGCCGGGGACCCGGTGGGTCCGGGTGGAGCCGGGCTCGAGGACGTCGCCAGGATCGAGGTCGACGAGCTGCGCCGGCGCCTCGAAGGGGTCTCGGTCACCGTCGCGTGCGACGTCGACAACCCGCTCACCGGTCCCACGGGTGCGGCCGCGGTCTACGGCCCGCAGAAGGGCGCCGATGTGGACCAGGTCCGACGGTTGGACGCCGCGCTCGGCCGCTGGGCATCTCTGGTGGCGTCGTTCAGCGGGACCGATCTCCGCGGCCACCCCGGCGCCGGAGCGGCCGGCGGTGTCGGCTTCGCCGCACTCGCCCTGTTAGGAGCGGAGCTGCGATCGGGCATCGAGCTCGTGCTCGAGCTGGTCGACTTCGCCGCCGGGCTGGACGGCGCGCACCTCGTCGTCACCGGCGAGGGCGCGCTCGACGAGCAGACCCTCAACGGCAAGGCCCCGGCCGGTGTCGCCGCCGCGGCCGCACGCGCCGGTGTCCCGGTCGTGGTGGTCTGCGGGGTCAACCATCTCGACCACGACCGGCTGCAGGCGGCCGGGATCGGCGCTGCGTACGCCTTGACGGACATCGAACCCGACCGGCAACGCTGCCTGACCGAGGGCGCCGCCCTGCTCGAGCAGATCGCCGAGCGGATCGCCGCCGACCATCTCATCAAGGAGGATGCATGAGACTGCTGAGTGTGGGCCCGCCGGGCCAGGAGCGCCCCGCGGCCCTGGATGACCGGGACGTACTGCGCGATCTGTCGGCCGCCGTGCCGGCGATCGACGGCGACCTGCTCGGCGACCCGGTGCGGCTCAGGTTGATCCAGGACCTCATCGCCTCGGGCCGCC
>JALZDD010000294.1 GCA_030862715.1 Actinomycetota bacterium
CGCATCGACCTCCGCCACGCGGAGCGCACCTTGTCCCACCGGCTCACCGGCTGGCAGACGGCCTTCGTCTGCTGGACCGACAGCGACGACGTCGACCTGGCGCGCGTGGGCGAGGCGGTCGGCGCCCACTTCGGCTCACCTCATCCCCTGCTCGTCCCGGACGGCGCTCGGGCGCTGTGGGGCTGGGTCTCCACGACGGGCGCTCCTGGCATCGCACCGACGGACATCAGGCCTCTGACCGGGAGGATCCCGGAAACGGTACGGGTCACGCTCGGCACGCCGGCGCGAGGTGCTGCCGGCTTCCGGAACTCCCATGTCCAGGCCCAGCGCGGCCGTCGGATCATCGAGCTCGCGGGTCGCGGAGCAGCGGTCACGACGTACGCCAAGGTGGCGCTCGTGGACACGATGAGCGGCGACCTCGATCTGACCCGCGCCTTCGTCGCGACCGAGCTTGGTGGGCTGGCGATTGCCGGGCGCCGGGAGGAGGAAGAGCGGCGGGCGCTGCTCGCGGTGCTCGACGCACAGGGTGGGCTGGCGGCCGCGGCCGACGAGCTCGGCGTACACCGCAACACCGTGCTGCAGCGTGTTCGCCGGGGCGAGGAACGGCGCGGGCGTCCTGCGACCGAGCGGGTTGCCGAGCTGCATGCCGCGTTGCGTCTGGTCGGTGTGCTCGGCCCACTCGTGCTCTCGCCGGAGCACGACCAAGCCTGACCGGGGATCTGGCTGGGATGTGCTGCGCGCACATCGACATGGGCTCGGCACCTCTCGCGGGGTGCGGCCCGTGGTTCGTACGTTTCGAGCATGGCAACTACGACGGAGCAACCCGCAGCCACCCGCCACGCGCTCCCCGACCCGGGCGAGAAGGTTCCGACGATCTCCTGGCCCATCGTCGGCATCTTCTCCGGCGCGATCGCGCTCTTCGCGGTCTCGACCTGGGCGGCGTTGGCCGAGCGCCTTCCGGTCCCGGTGACCGTCCTGCTCAGTGCGGCAGCGATCTTCGTGCTGTTCACCGTGCTGCACGATGCCGCGCACTACTCGATCAGCACCCATCGCTGGATCAACGTGGCCTTCGGCCGGGTCGCGATGCTCTTCGTCTCGCCGCTGATCTCGTTCAGGTCGTTCGCGTTCATCCACATCGAGCACCACCGCAACACCAACGACGACGACAACGACCCCGACCACTTCGTCAGTGGCGCTCCGTGGTGGCAGGTCCCGTTCCGGTTCCCGCTGATGGACGTGCCGTACCTGTCCTTCCTGGTGCGCAACGTTCGGCGGCGTCCGCGGGCGGAGGTGCTCGAGACCGTCTTCCTGATGGGCGCGACGATCGCCGTGATCGTCGCCGCGGGCTTCACCGGACATCTGTGGACGCTGGCGGCGCTGTACCTGATCCCCGAGCGGCTCGCGATGTTCGTGCTGGCCTGGTGGTTCGACTGGTTGCCGCACCACGACCTCGAGGACACCCAGCAGGAGAACCGCTACCGCGCCACCCGCAACCGGGTCGGCTCAGAGTGGGTCCTCACTCCCCTGCTCCTCTCGCAGAACTATCACCTCGTCCACCACCTGCATCCCTCGATCCCTTTCTACCGCTACGTCGCGGCCTGGAAACGCAACGAGGAGGCCTACCTGGAGCGCGATGCCGCGATCGGCACGGTCTTCGGCCATCAGCTCGACGCGGACGAGTACCGCGAGTGGAAGGCGCTGAACGGCAAGATGGCCCGGCTCCTCCCGGTACGGATGCCGAAGCGATCCTCCGCTCGTGCCGCGGAGTTCCACCCGGTCCCGGTCGCAGGCGTCGACCGGCTGACCGACGACAGCGTGCTGATCCGCTTCGCCGTGCCCGACGAGCTGCGCGAGAAGTTCTCCTTCGAGCCCGGGCAGCACCTCGCCGTCCGCACCGACCTCGGCGGAGAAGGCGTACGTCGCAACTACTCCATCTGCTCCTCGGCCACCTCCGACACCCTCGCGATCGCCGTCAAGCACATCCCGGGCGGGGCCTTCTCCACCTTCGCGATGGAGCAGCTCCGAGCCGGCGACACCCTGGAGCTGATGACACCGACCGGTTCGTTCGGGACAGCGGTCGACCCGCTCGCCACGAAGAGCTATGTGGCGATCGCCGCCGGAAGCGGCATCACCCCGATCCTCTCGATCCTGCAGACCACCCTCGCCGTCGAGACCGAGAGCCGCTTCACCCTGATCTACGGCAACCAGGACGCCGACACAACGATGTTCCGCGACGAGCTCGACGACCTCGAGGCGCGCTACGCCGACCGCCTCCGGATCATCCACGTACGCTCCCGCGACCCCCGGCACCCGGAACATCTGCGCGGACGCATCGACCGGGCCAAGGTCGAACGGTGGCTCGGGTCCGACCTGACCGCGGCCTCGGTGGATGAGTGGTTCCTGTGCGGACCGGTCGAGATGGTGACCGCCCTACGCGATCTCCTCCTCGAACGCGGCACCGAGCCGGACCACGTCCACGTCGAGCTCTTCCACGGCTACCAGAAGCCGCGGGTCGCCGACGGCTTCGCCCCGGCCACCGTCACCGTCGGCCTGCGCGGCCGACAGCACGAGGTCCCTTTGGCGGCCGGCGACACCGTTCTCGAGGCCGCGTTGAAGGCCGGGCTCGAGGCGCCGTACGCCTGCCTCGGCGGAGCCTGTGGCACCTGCAAGGCCAAGGTCGAGCAGGGGTCGGTCGCCATGGAGCAGAACTTCGCTCTGTCCTCGGCCGAGGTCGGGACCGGCCACGTGCTCACCTGCCAGTCCCGTCCGACCACCCCTGCGGTCACCGTCAACTACGACGACTGAGTCATGGGCACATATCGAACGGGATGGTCTCGATCATCGCCGGGTGACTGATCGTCCGTACGCTCCCGCTAGGATCTGCCCGGGCCGTTAGCTCAGTCGGTTAGAGCAGAAGACTCATAATGCCGAATGGGCCCTTCTTCGCAGGTCGCAGCCCCACGCGGAAGTCGGCACCGTGACCGGCCTTTCTCCAGGTCAGAGGACGATTGATTCTATCCAGATCGAACTATTGTTCGACATATCTAGCGGCGGGTCTACGTACTATTCACGTACTTCGCGTGCCTCCAGTCCTTGTGCTGATGACGGTCGTAGTCTGCCGGCGTTGATCGATTGACACCTAGGAGTCAACGCCGCATTGGACGCCAGCGCGCTGGTCGCAGCGCTCGAGGACACTTGATCCGCCATCCAGCCCCAACACCCTGACGTGCCGGATGTCGTGGTGACCCTTGCCGCCGGCAGCATCGGCATGCCCGCTGGCGCCCTCAAACTCGGACACTTCGCCGCCGAGCGCTGGGTCTCCAACGACAGCAAGGACCCTGTCGGCCTGGCTGAGCTCTTCGTCGGCGGTGAAGGTCTCCGCCGCGGCGCTGAACCAGTGCTCGCCACTCTCCTCCACGAAGCTGCCAACGGGGTCGCTCACGTACGCGGCCTCAAGGACACCAGTCGACAGGGTCGCTACCACAAACACCAGGTTCAAGCTCCTGGGCGAGGAGCTCGGGCTCACGATCACGCAAGCGCCGATTATCGGCTGGTCCAGCACTGCGCTCGCGTCAGGGACTACGGTCGAGTACGTCGACGAGATCGAGGTGCTTGCGACGGCCATCATTGCGTTCCGGAACAGCGAGGGCATGGCACCCGTCGGGCCAACGACCGGCGGGAAAGCCGGCACGATCGGCGGCGGCGGTCAATCCGGCAGCAGCTCTAGGCGACCGAAGAACGGGATCGTCCTGGTCTGCGACTGCTCCCCTGGCCGCCGAATCCGTGCATCGGCCACGGTCGTCGAACGCGGCCCAATCGTCTGCAGCGTCTGCAGTGCCGACTTCGTCGAAACCTCAATCGCGTAGAACCGTCCGCGATCAGTGCCATGAGGGGAATCACGAACGAAACTCCACCCGCCGACGCATCGAACCCCTGCGAGACGATCTGCGACCGGAAAGATTCAGAAATCTGGGCCGAAAACTTCACGTGACAACCGCTCTCTCAATTCTAATACTTCGACGCGCCGACGATCGAGATAAACATCAGAACCCCACTCGAGGTTCTTCGAACTTGCCATTTCTCGGTAGGCTGGCCGGTCAGCCATAACCGTCGAAAGGTGATCGGCAAGTTGGCGTCCGCGCTCTGTCAACGGAGCGATAGTCAAACATATGGATTGGCCGCATGTCATCACGTCCCGAAGAACTGCGTCATGGTCGATTCGCGCCAGATCCGAGCCGCTCAACCAGTCGAGGTAGTTCCAGAGGAAGTCGTGGTCGGCGTCGTCAGGCGCGATGTCCCCACAAAGCGCCGACTCTCGAAGATTCTGATTTGCAACCGCATCGATCAGATCGGTACTGATGTAGAGGTTCTGACTGTAATTGAATATGCCATGCGCGAAGAGTTCAAGGAATGAGACTTCGTACCACGAATTCATCGTGTATCCGCATATCAAATTCTCAACAAGACCATCGATCGATAGAGCGGTCCAAGGCAGTGTTCCAGCACACTCCAGGGCACGGATAACACCACCAGCATTGAATGTGCTGTACTCCGTGGATGTCTGGATCTCAATTTCGCTCCTTCCGTCACGAAGTTGATCTCGAGCGTCTACCCAATAGGCCCTCCCCTCCTTCGGATCGACGAGAATCAGGATTACTGGAATATAGAATCTTTCCCAATAATTTCTGTGCCGTTCGCTCGGAATGAAATTGATTTGCCCCTTTTTGTTTCTACGTACATAGGAATCGCCTGACTTAACCTGAACTGCTACTTGATGCCCGGTAGCACCGTCCTTGCCTACGTACTCGATGTATCCGTCGATACCGACATCGTGCGCCATCACCTCACGCCACAAGCACCGCGCCTCATTAACCGTCTTGGCAACTTGGAGCACGCCCTCGCGCTCGGTAAAGCTTGTAGCGGGAACACCGGGCAGCGGAGGTGTCACGGCGACACCACTCGGATTTCGAGCGGTGGCAGCGAGTCGACGATCCTCATCGTCTCGACGCTAACGGTGACGATCCGCGCGAGCAGGTCGAAGATGTAGCGGGGGTCGCCGACCTCGCGGGACCAGTCGTTGGGGTTGTTGACGATGCCGGAGGCCTTGTCGGTCTTGATCCAGTAGCGGTCGATAATCCACTCGATCGCCGACCGGCTGCCGAGCATGTACCGATACGCCTCCTCCGGGATCCCCGACACCGTGATCCGGTCGTTGTACTTGATCGTCGACCGGTCCGCGATCAACTTCCCGTCCACCCGCACCTTCGCAAAGGCCATCTTCTTGTCCTTGACCGCGAAGAAGTCGTACGGATCACCGACTACCTCCGAGTCGAGCCCGTCGAGCGGGTACGGCTCCACCGACTCGTATCCCAGGTGCAGCTCGCTCAGCCTCCGCCCGGCGTACGCGTAGCCGGCGAAGTCGCGCACGAACGGGACCCGCGGCAGCATCTTCTTCAGATCCGCCGCGTAGGTCTCGCGGTACGCCGGGCTGTGCAGCAGCCCGTAGACGTAGAAGAAGATGTCGTCCTTCGTGACCGTCTGCGACGGGTACGCCGCGCGGAACCGGTTCAGCGCCTCGTCGGCGATGTTGTCGATCTTGCGGTACGCGTCGACCACCTCACCCCCGCCGCCGAGGTCGAGCATCCCTGAGCCCTCGGCCTGCTCGTAGCGCCAGCGAGCGAAGAACTGACCGCCGCTCCCCGCACCCGTCACATGAAGGTTGGGCAGGTCGTCCAAACTCAGCACTGAGAATGGCACGTCGGTCGCAACACCAACCTGATAAATGCCTAGGTTATCGACCTGAGAGGCTGGAAACAGGGTCGGTAACCTATAGACCATGTCGTTCAGCGCGCGGTCGAAATAGACCGCCTGTTTCATGAAAGGCCGATAGGTCCCGGACCTAACCGCGGCAGGATTGAACTTGCGCTCCCGTGCCCGGTCGAGATCGGCGAGCAAACTCCGGTTCCAACTGATCAGTGTCTCGTCACGCGTGGCGTCCGAGGCTGTCCGGCCCGCTGCTCGCTCCGTCTCGTAGGTTACGACCATTCGCGTCATGTTGACCGCCACTGCTTCTCGGCTGAACGAGTAGCACCACGCGTCACGGTTCGTCTTCAGGCCTCCGGAGTAGGTTCCGAATACGTCTCCGAGGCCGAGGAACATCTCGAAGTCATCGCGTCGCTGGTTGAGCCAGTCGCCATGCTCATTCGGCGTGATGTGAGTGACGCGTTCGATTCCCGTCACTCGCCCAGCCGCGGTGACCTTCGCGAGCTTCTGCTCGGCGGTGAGGTAGTCGCCGATGTCGGTGTAATGGATCGTGGCGGGGCCAGTCTTGGTCGGGTCTTTGACGAGCACGGTGATCGCGACGGTGGCTCGGCTGCCGCCGCCGAAGACCTTGCCGCCCTCCTTGCGCGACTGCTCACCCGCGGTGCGCTGGTTGCCGCGGAGGTTGAAGACGTAGATCGACGAGAACTCCTCGGCCAGGGTCTTGCGCATGCCGTCGGCGGTGGTTGAGTCGAGGAAGCCACCGTTGGTGACGTACGCGATCACCCCTCGATCCCGGATCCGCAGCGTCGCCCATTTGATGGCGCGGATGTAGGAGTCGTAGAGGGAGTTCTTGTTCGTGGCCGTCGAGCGCTCGGCGTACGTCTTCCTGATCTCCTCGTCCAGGGACGGGTACTTCTCGTTGGCGTTGTTGTCGTTGGCGCTGTCCTGGCCGCTGGAGTAGGGCGGGTTGCCGACGATGACAGTGATGGGGAGGCCCTTGACGCGCTGGAGGCGTTCGTTGTTCTCGGCGAAGATCTCGAAATCGGGGGTGTCGTCGGGCTCCCAGGACTGGAAGGTGTCGGTGAGCACGAGACCTGGGTACTCCTTGGTCTCGCCCGTGAGGTCGGCGTAGGTCGTCTCGATGTTGACCGTGGCGATGTAGTAGGCCAGCAGGAGAATCTCGGAGGCGTGCAGTTCGGTGGCGTACTTGCGGGCAAGGTCGTGGGGCTCGATCAGGCCGGACTGGAGGAGCCGGACCATGAACGTGCCGGTGCCGGTGAACGGATCAAGGATGTGGACGCCCTCATCGGTGAGGCCCTGGCCGAACTCCTGGCGGAGCACGTCGTCGGCGCTGCGGAGGATGAAGTCGACGATCTCGACCGGGGTGTAGACGATGCCGAGCTTGTCCACGGTGCGCTTGAACGCGGTAGCGAAGAACCTGTCGTATAGCTCGACCAGGATCCGCTGCTTGCCCTCTGCGTTGTCGACACCGGCGACCCGGCGGCGTACGGAATCGTAGAAGGCCTCGAGCGGGGCGTTCTCCGCGGCGAGCGGATGCTCGTCGAGGCTGGCGAGCATCAGCTCTATGATCCGGGCGACCGGGTTCGTCTTGGCGAACTCGTACCCCTCGAAGAGGGCTTCGAAGATCGGCCGGGTGATCAGGTGCTGGGAGAGCATGTCGATGGCATCGGTCTCGGTGATCGACTCGTTGAGCGAGCCACGCAGACCGGCGAGGAAGGCATCGAACTCCTTGGCCTGGTTCGATTCCTTGTCGGCGAGCAGGCCCTTGATCCGAACGACGTGCTTCTGCGCGATGTCGGTGACGTCCTTGGCCCAGGTGTCCCAGTACTTCCGCTCGCCGACCTTCTGCACGATCCGGGCGTACATCGCGTCGCGGAAGCCCTCGAAGCCGAAGGCGAGGGCCATCTGCTCCGAGCCGGCACCCTCCTTTCCTCGAAGACTTTCGGCATCCTGACCTGGGGTGACGTTGTCGATGACCATCCGGTCCGAGCGCTTCTTGTTCAGCTCGATCTGGTTGATCATCGCGTGGAAGCGATCGTCGTGGGACCGCAGCGCTTGGAGCACCTGCCACACGACCTTGTAACGCTCGTTGTCCTTCAGTGCCACCTCCGGAGCGACGCCGGAGGGGACCACGATCGGGAGCACGATGTAGCCGAGCTCCTTGCCAGGCGCCTTCCGCATCACCCGCCCGACGCTCTGGACGACGTCGACCTGGGAGCCGCGCGGGGTGAGGAATAGAACGGCATCGAGGGCGGGAACATCGACGCCTTCGGAGAGACACCGTGCGTTGGTTAGGATGCGGCAGGTGTCCGGCGGCGCTTCGTCCTTCAGCCACGTCAGGTGGCCGTTGCGCTCGTGGATGCCCATCGTGCCGTCGACGTGCCGGGCCTCGACCCGCAGCGCTCCCCTGTCCCCTGCCTCGTCCTGGAGCGCACGATCGACGAGGATCGGGAAGCTGTCCGCGGCGAGCTGGGAGGTCTTGATGTCCTTCGCGAACGCAACGGCCGTCTTCATCGGCGTACGGTCGATGTCTCCGGCCTCGTCCTGACGGAAGTGCTTCGAGAGCCCGTTCCAACAACCGATCAGCTTCGCTGCATCATCGAGCTTGATCTCCCCGGACTCAGCCATCGCCTGTTGGAAGTTCTCCGCGACGTACTGCTCATCGACGGCCAGCACCAGGACCTTGTAGTCCGTGAGCAGATCGGCCTCGACCGCGTCGCCGAACCCGAGACGGTGCAGCTCGGGGCCGAAGAGAGTCTCGTCGTTCATGTCGGCGAGGACCGCCTCGGATTCCTTGGCCTTGCGGCGTACATCCTCCCCGAACACCCGCGGCGTGGCGGTCATGTAGAGACGCTTCGTTGCCGCGATCGCTTGGTTGTCGTGGATCTTGACGAACGCCGAGTCATCGCCGCCGGCGAGGGTCACCCCGGTCGTGCGGTGAGCCTCGTCGCAGATGACCAGATCGAACTCCCCCAGCCCCTTCTTCTGCGCCTCAGCGATCACATCGATCGACTGGTAGGTCGAGAAGACGACCGTCATCCGCTCCTTCGCGTGCCTACCGACGTTGAGCCGAGCGATCAGGGTGTCGGCGTCGGTCGTGGCGGGCTCGGTCAGATCGATCGTGGACATGTCCGCGTCGTCCCCGCTGGTCTTGCGGCCGACACGGACGTCCGAGCAGACCGCCAACGGACGGATCTCGACGTCGGCGTTCGCCATCCACTCACGCAGGGTCTGGGAGAGCAGTTGGATGCTCGGTACGAGGAAGAGAACGGACTGGCCGGCGCCGGCCAGGTGCTCGGCGATCTTTAGGCTGGTGAACGTCTTGCCCGTTCCGCAGGCCATGACGAGCTTTCCGCGATCGTAGGTCTGCAGGCCCTTGAAGACGTCCTCCAGAGCGCGCTCCTGGTGCGGCCGTAGGACCTTCTTGCCCGTCGGTACGACAACCTCAGGCGTCTCCCAGCGAAACTGCTCCCAGTCGATCGCAGCGTCGTCGAGGTAGGCGATATCCACGCGCTGAACCACGCCCTGCACCTCGGCTTCAACGTTGTGCGACCACCCGCCCGCCGTGTCGAAGACGTAGCGCTGGGTGAAGCCAAAGTCCGGTCGCATCGATGCGGCGAGGAACGAGTCGATGTCACTCTTGGCGACTTTCTTCCCAGCGTCGTAGAACTTGCACTGGATCGCCGAGAAACCGTCGAGGTCCCTGTTCTTCGCGACCAGGTCGACGCCGATATCCGCGACTCCATGGCGTCCGGGCCACTCCGGCCACAGCCACACGTCAGAGAAGCGAGCGGCCCACTCCGGATCAGTCTTCAGGTACGCCCTGATCAGCCGCTCGAACTTGTCACCCTTGTCCCGCTCGTCCAGCGCTGCCGCGCGCAGTTCCCCGAGTACCTCATTAATCGTCAAGGACACGCGAGCGATGATCCAGACGACCACGCTCCGCGTTGTGCGTAGTCCGGAAGCCCATCCTCGATCTTAGGTAGGCGTCGACGGCCAGGAGGACGCTGCGCGCAAGCGGATCGAGCAGGCACTCGCCGACGACGACGCTGCGTAGTGCCTGCGTGGCATCCCTGTACTGCCCGCTAGGATCTGCCCGGGCCGTTAGCTCAGTTGGTTAGAGCAGGGAACTCATAATTCTCCAGTCGCGGGTTCAAGTCCCGCACGGCCTACCCAGGCATGTGGCGCGTGTGGGCCCGAAGTGGATCACACGCGCCACACGACTCATCGAACCTACCCGGCACGCCGTCTCGGCTGGCCAGCTCGACTGGCGCCATATCAACCTGTCCGCTGCTGAGGAATCACGACTCACCTGATGTTGTCGGTGGTCACCGACATACTGCTGACCAGCACCGCAAACGTCCGCAAGGGCTTGCCGCTCCAAGCGTCTATCGCCGGAGAGAAGGCGATCGGCGGTACACGTCTGGAAAGGGAGCGAACGGTGGAGATGGAACTAGGCCCAATGGCGCGCGGAGGGCCAGATCAGATTCTCCTTGCCCAGGTCCGCGAGGCGTTCGGGCGGGTGGTTTACAGCCACAAGACGCACGAGAAGCAGGCGGACCTGTGCTTCCGGAAACACAGGCTGCAACAAGCAACACTGGTTGTGTTCACTGCGGTCAGTACCGGAGCGTTCATGGCGTCGCTGCTCGGTTACGTCGTCAGTGCCGAGGCCGCCAGCATCGTGACCTCCTTCATCGCGCTCGTCGTCACGGCGTTGACGCTTGCGACGAAGAGCTTCAAGTTCGATCAGGAGTCTGCGGGTCACCGTGACATCGCCTCCCGCTTGTGGGACGTCCGCGAGTCCTATCTGTCTCTGGTTGCCGACCTGATGTGCGACACAACATCGGCCGCAGACGCCCGTGTCCGGCGCGACGATCTCCAAGAGACCACTCGCGCAGCGTATGCCGACGCGCCCCGGACAACCGCCAAGGCGTTCAGCCAGGCGAGCTCCGGTCTCAAAGACAACGAGGAGATGACGTTCTCGTCGCGTGAAATCGATCTGTTCCTGCCGGAGGCGCTGCGGCTCAACAAGGATGAGGCGTGAGCATGGATGTCTCCGAGATCTTCGATGCCCTTCTACAGAATTTGAAGGTCGGCGATGCCAGCACTACGATCACCGCTCGCCGCGATGAGATCACGAAGGCGCTGAACAAGGACTTCCGATCACTCGAGGGCGCCACCGCGAACAAGCTGATGGTGGGTTCCTACGGCAGGCACACCGCGATCCGCGGAGTGTCTGACCTGGACATGATCTTTGTCCTACCCGCGTATCTACGCTCGAGCTACGACGATGAGAACGGACCACGGAGGATGCTGGCCCGGGTCCGAGATGTGCTGACGAAGCGCTACCCGAACACCGACATCCGCGTCGACCAATGCGTGGTACGTGTGCAGTTCACGAGCAACAAGTTCAAGTTCGAGGTCCAGCCGGCCTTCCAGAACAGCGATGGAAGCTTCGACTATCCCGACACGGTCGCGAAGAAGTGGAAGGTCACCAAGCCGCGGGCGGAGATCGTCGCGACCAAGGACCGCAACGATCGCACGTCGAAAAACATGCGCCATCTCGCCCGGATGGCCCGGGCCTGGAAGGACGCCAACGGCGTGGTCATGGGTGGCCTCCTGATCGATACTCTCGTCTACCGATTCTTCTCAACGACATCCGACTACGACTCGCGCGGCACGGTGTGGTTCGACTGGCTGGCCCGGGACTTCTTCGAGTTCCTCATGAACGAGCCCGAGCAGGACTACTACCTCGCCCTCGGCAGCAACCAGCGGGTGACGGTGAAGAAGCCGTTCCAGGCGAAGGCCAAGAAGGCCTACAACCGCTGTCTTGAGGCGATCGAGAAGGAAGGCAAGGGCGCCGCGAATAGGAAGTGGCGCGAGGTATTCGGCACCGCCGTTCCGTTGGAGGCCACCAAGTCCGCGCACGCTTTCAAAGACACCGAGGAGTTCATCGAGGCGCGATACCCCGTCGATATCACCCACTCGGTCACGATCGACTGCAAGGTTACGCAGACCGGCTGGCGTACGGCCTCGCTGCGAGACATGCTCCAGAGGAGGTCGTTACTGCTGCCGAACAAAGACCTCGATTTTGCGATCACCGACTGCGACGTGCTGCATCCGTACGATGTGAAGTGGAAGGTGCTGAACCGCGGTGACGAGGCCGAGCGCCGTAACAACATCCGCGGGCAGATCATCTCTTCGACGCGCCCCGGCGTGAGGCACGAGCAGACCATCTTCAGGGGCGAGCACGTCGTCGAGTGCTACATCATCAAGGATGGAATCGTCGTCGCGCGGGATGCCATCGACGTGCCGATCACCACCGGATCCGCCTAATCTGCGTACGAACAGCGTCCGCCACAACGACGCCAGCCCAATATGCGCAGGTCAGAGCACTCCGACCAGAGGACTCATAATCCTTGGGTCGCGGGTTCGAGCCCCGCACGGCCTACCAACGATCGGTGCGCTGGACCTCGTGCATGAGCTCGATCTTGCGGAAGCCGAACTGCTTGTTGATGCGCTGCATCACGTCGTTGGATGGGTCGGTCCAAGTGTGGATGCTGGTGCGTTCGGGGTGGTCGCGCTGGACGGCGGCGAGGGTGGCGACCTTGAGGGCGAGGCCGAGTTTGTGGCCGCGGTGGGCGGACTTGACGAAGGTGTCGTCCTGGATGGCCTCGTCGCTGCCGTGGGCCAGGAAGATGACCGAGTAGCCGACGAGTTCGCCGGTGAGGATCTCGCGGGCGGCAGCGGTGATGCGGTCGTAGGAGCGGGCGGTGCTCTTCTCCGCCGAGCGGATCCGGTCGGCGGTGTGGGCGACCAGGTCCTCCTGCGACTTGCCCGGCATCTCCTTGCCCATCTGGTTGCGCAGGCCGACGAACTGGGCGAGCAGGTTCTCGGGGGTGCGGTCCTCCCACATCAGGATCTCGTAGCCGAGCACGTTGAAGAGCTTGTGCGGCAGCGGCAGGTCGGCGGCGAGATGGTCCTCGCGGCGTACGGACTTGAATCCGAGCGCCCGCGCGAAGGCCAGGGACGACTTCGGGGGGATGGTCACCTCGGCGGTCGTCAGGGTGCGGCCGCTGGTGCGGCGTACGTCATCGGCGGCTCGCCACAGCTCGGTGCCGACCCCGCGCCAGCGGTGCACGGGGAGGACGTGGATGCCGAGCTCGACGACGTGGCTCCGCTCCTCCTCGGGGAGGTCGAGCTCGGCGATGCCGATCGTCTCGCCCTGCTCCTTCGCGGCGAGGAGGACGCGGCGGCCGTGGTCGTGCGGGGTGCGCACGGAGTTCGCGAGCGCCTCGAACGTGCGATGCGACGCGTAGGGTCGATCGAAGGCCATCGATGCCGCCTCCACGGCGTACCAAGCCTTCAGAGCGGTGTCATCGTGGACGTCGACAGGGGCGATCACAGACACGGGCACTATCTAACCGTGTCGGGCAAGGTC
>JALZDD010000298.1 GCA_030862715.1 Actinomycetota bacterium
ATCCGAGACGGATCGGGCCCCGCTTCCCTTCTTGCACACCTCTTGGTGATGCCCGGTAGGGTTATCGCGCCCGTGTCCCGGTACCGGGCGTTGGGCTAAAAAAATCAGGTCTGGAGCAGTCTCACCGTGTCAACGCAGTCACCGTTTCGCCGCCCGTCCGTGTTTGCCCGCCGTCGGGTGCTGTTGACCACCGCCGCAGCCGTCCTCGCGCCGGTGCTCACCGCCTGCGGGGCGGACTCGGCCTCGAAGGAGCCCAAGAAGCCCGCCGAGCCGAAGGTGCAGATCAAGCCCAACATCGAGAACAACGCCACCGGCGTCGCGGTCGACAAGGTCGTCAAGGTCGATGTGGCCAAGGGGCGGCTCGACGAGGTCATGCTGACCGGTGCCAAGGGCACCAAGGTGCGGGGCACGATCACCGAGGACGGGCTCAGCTGGAGCGCGGGGGAGGTGCTCGAGCCGACCGCCTCCTACACCCTCTCGGTCACCGCCACCGGTGACGACGGGCTGGAGCAGACGAGCGAGATCAAGTTCTCCACCGAGGATCTCGGCCTGGACCGCCAGACCTACCCGTCGATCGCGCCGCTCGACGGCGAGACGGTCGGCGTCGGGATGCCGATCATCGTGACGTACGACCTGCCGGTGAAGAACAAGGCTGCGTTCGAGAAGAAGATGATCGTCGAGTCGACCCCGAAGCAGGAGGGGTCGTGGTACTGGGTGAGCGACAAGGAGGTTCACTACCGCCCGCGCACCTACTGGCAGGCCAACTCCACGATCAACGTGAAGCTCAACATCAACTCCGTCCCCGCCGGCGGCGGGATCTTCGGCCAGAAGGACCGCGAGATCACGTTCAAGACCGGTGACGCGCACATCTACCGGGCCAACGCGCAGACCCACCAGATGGAAGTCTTCAAGAACGGGCAGAAGATCAGGACCATCCCGATCACGACGGGTAAGGAAGGGTTCATCACCCGCAGCGGCGTGAAGGTGATCATCGAGAAGTTCAAGCGTAAGACCATGAACTCCGAGACCATCGGGATCAACCAGGGTGACCGGGAGTACTACAACATGGAGGGCGTGAAGTGGGCCATGCGGCTGACGTTCTCCGGTGAGTTCATCCACGGCGCGCCGTGGTCGGTCGCGCAGCAGGGCAACGCCAACGTCTCCCACGGCTGCACCGGGATGAGTGACGAGAACGCCAAGTTCCTCTACGACATGACCCGCCGCGGCGACGTCGTCGAGACCGTCGGCACCAACCGCCAGATGACCTTCAGCAATGGCTGGGGCGACTGGAACACCTCCTACGAGGAATACCGGGCGGGGTCTGCACTCGCCTGAGTCGATGTTGTGCATTGCAGCAATTAGCGTGCGACATCATGCGGTTGATGCTTGCTTCCGTCAGCCCCTTTACTTACTTTCCACCTAAGACGTAATCGCGTTGCGCAGGGCTGACCCCGACGGCCCGCGCCCTGGAAGGTGGACTCGTTGCCTCGGCCTGTGCTGGTGCTCGACCTGGACGGCACGGTGTGTCTCGGAGACACACCGGCACTTCTCTACGCCACCCGGGTGGCGGACCTCACCGACGCCCCTGAGGTGCTCCTGGAGACCGCAGCGGCCTTCCTCGGGCAGAGACTCCCCGAGACCGCTCCGAAGACCCTGACGGGCGCTCAGGACGGCTATGAGGCGGTCAAGATCCTGGGCCTGGCGGCCGGAGTCACCGAGGAGCAGCTCAGTGCTGCGTACGTCGCGAGCCGGGCGGCGATCAGCGAGCAGCCGGGTGACATCCGCACCCCCGACGGGCTGATCGACCTGCTCGACGGGGTCGACGCGCACCGGGTGATCCTGACCAACTCGCCCGGCGGCAGCGGGCTGGACGCGATCCTGGAGCACCTCGGCGTACGCGACGTCGTCGATGAGGTGTGCACCGACGCGCTGAAGCCGACCCGGATGAAGGGCCACCTGGACGCCTTCCTCGACCACGTCGGTGCCGCGGACACGCCGGAGTGGTTGATGTCTGTCGGCGACATCTGGCGCAATGACCTTGCTCCCGCCGTCGAGCGTGGTTGTGTTGCTGCATACGTTGACGCCTTCGACCGCCGGCAGGGACCGGCCCATGTTCGTGCAGGATCGTTCGTGGACCTGTACCCCGCAGTCTCGGACTGGTCGAATGACCCGTCATCCTTCATAGCAGCTCACCCCCTCAAGGAGTCTGTCCAATGTTGAGAACCCCCCGGTTGTTGGCGGTCGGTGCCGCCGCATCGCTCGCCCTCGCGCTCGCCGCCTGCGGCGGCGGTGAGGACAGCGCCGCGCCCGCGGAGGATCCCGAGGAGATCGTGCTGTCGCTGGTGCCCTCCGGCGACGTCGACTCGATCACCGAGAGCGCGAAGGGCCTGGAGTCGTTCCTCAGCGAGAGGATCGGGATCCCCGTACGTGCCGAGGTGACCGAGAGCTATGCCGCCGCGATCGTGGCGATGAAGGCCGACCAGGCCCAGGTCGCGATGCTCGGCCCGATCGGCATGGTCCAGGCCGAGGACCAGGCCGGTGCGGTGCCGGTCCTGCAGTCGGTGCGCTTCGGCTCGGGGACCTACCACACCCAGTGGTTCACCAACGACCCCGAGACCTACTGCGCCGACGAGGTCAAGGTGGTCGAGGGCTTCAAGTACTGCAACGGCACCGATGCCGCCAAGACCGGTCCCGCCGGTGAGGAGGCGCTCGCCAGGATCAAGCCCGGCACCTCGATCGCTTTCGTCGACCAGGGCTCCGCCTCGGGCTACTACTACCCGGCCACCCAGTGGGGACAGGTCACCGGCGGCGACGCCCTGGTCGACCTCGACGCCCAGTTCGCCGGCGACCACGACGCCGCGGTCCTGGCCGTGGCGCGCGGTGACTACCCGATCGGGGTGAGCTTCGACGACGCCCGCGAGGAGGTCGCGGACGACGAGCCGAATGTCGCCTCCGAGGTCGTGGTGTTCGCCTACTCCACCGAGATCCCCAACGACGGGATCGTCGTCGCAGCCGGCCTCTCCAAGGAGCTGCGTACGAAGGTGACCAACGCCTTCACCGCGATGGCGAAGGACCCCAAGGGGCTCGAGACGCTGGAGGCGGTCTACGAGATCGAGGGTCTCGAGAAGGTCGACGTGGCCGCGCTGAAGAAGGCGAAGTCCGTGGAGGAGAACTTCGGCGAATGAACGGCTCGGATCCCGGGGGTCGGACCAGTGGTGGGCACAGCATCGTCTTCGACGACGTCTCGGTGGTCTACCCGAACGGCACCCGCGGCCTGGACAAGGTCTCCTTGACCGTCCCGGCGGGGGAGTTCGTCGTGGTCGTCGGGCTCTCCGGGGCCGGCAAGTCGACGCTCGTCCGCACGATCAACGGCCTGGTGCCGGTCACCTCGGGATCGCTGTCCGTGGGCGGGACCGAGGTGGCCTCAAGAGGCCGTGCGGGCAGGGCGATGCCTGCTGCGCGCCGCCCCAGCACGCACCCGGCGGCGTTGTCGTCGGTCAGCGGCCAACCCCGGGCCGCCTCCCTCCTCCGCCTTGCCAGGCACGCACTGGGACGACGCTCGCGACGGCAGCCCCTACCCGCACGGCCTCTGCGCGGTCGCCGGCTGCGGCGGCTGCGTGCTGAGATCGGGATGATCTTCCAGGGCTTCAACCTGGTGACCCGCCGGTCGGTGATGGGCAACGTGCTCACCGGGCGGCTGCATGCCCAGTCGTGGGTGCGCTCGGCCCTCGGACTGCACACCAAGGCCGACAAGGAGATCGCCTTCGAGGCGCTCGAGCGCGTCGGGATCGTCGAGAAGGCGTGGGTACGCGCCTCCGAGCTCTCCGGCGGGCAGCAGCAGCGGGTCGCGATCGCCCGTGCGCTGGCGCAGCAGCCGTCGGTGGTTCTCGCCGACGAGCCGGTCGCCTCCCTGGACCCGCCGACGGCCAACCTGGTGATGCGTGACCTGCAACGGATCAACCGCGATCTCGGTATCACCACTGTGGTCAACCTGCACTTCCTCGATCTCGCCCGGCGCTACGCCGACCGGATCATCGGCATGCGCGCGGGTGAGATCGTCTTCGACGGCCCTGCGGCCGAGGCCGACGACGCCGTCTTCGAGAGGATCTACGGCCGCTCGCTGACCGCCGAGGACGTCCTGGCATGAGTCAGGCCACCCTCGACCGCCCCGGCGGTTCGCCGAAGCAGGTACGCCCGGCGCAGCCGCCGCCGAGCCCGCTGCTCATCGGGGGTGTCCTGGGCGCTGTCGCCGTGACCGTGGTGGCGGGTTGGGCGATCGACTTCTCGCTCGCGCCGGTGATCGAGCAGTGGCCGATGCTGACGATGATCCTCGAGGAGGTCGTGCACCCGGAGTGGGCGGAGATCACCGACCCGTCCTCACGGCTGTGGACCGCGCTGAAGGAGACCGCGGCCATCGCGATCATCGCGACCTTCGTGGGCTCTCTGATCGCCCTCGGGGTGGCTCTGCTGGGCTCCAAGGTGAGCGCGCCCCCCGCGGTCTATCGGGTCACCAAGTCGGTGATGTCGGTGATCCGGTCGCTGCCCGACATGGCGTACGCGCTGGTCTTCGTCGCTGTCGTCACCGGCCCGCTGCCGGGGATCCTGGCGCTGACCATCTTCAACATCGGCATCGTCGCCAAGCTGACCGCGGAGAGCATCGACGCCGTCGATCCCGGCCCCCTGGAGGCGCTCGACGCCGCCGGGGCCACCCGCTGGCAGCGGGCCCGAGTCGCGATCGTGCCCGCCGTGCTGCCCAACTACGCCTCGTACGTCCTCTATGTCTTCGAGCTCAACATCCGCGCCTCCGTGGTGCTGGGCGCTGTCGGGGCCGGCGGGGTCGGGCAGCTGATCATGCTCTACTTCAACCGGGCCGACTATCCCCGGCTGGCGGCGGTCGTGATCGTCATCTTCGTGGTGGTCATCGCGATCGACCTGTTCTCCCAGTTCCTGCGCCGGAGGCTGGTATGACCTCCATGACCGCGCCGACGCGGCCGAAGCCGCCGCCGAAGTGGCCCTACACCGTGGCCGGCCTGGCGCTGATCGGCATCGTGCTGGTGGCGGGCTGGTCGCTCGACGATGCCAAGTGGGAGCGGCTGCCGCAGTTCCCCGGGGAGATCCTGCAGTACGCCGGCCAGATGCTCGACGGCGTGCTCACCTGGCCCGGGGCGCATCCCGAGGGCCAGGCCGACCCGGAGCTCACCTACGGGGACTGGTGGCTGCAGTCGCTGAAGCTGATGGGGGAATCGGTGGCACTCGCCTGGATCGGCACCTGCGTCGGGGCGCTGTTCTCGTTCCCGCTGGCGTTCCTGGCCGCCTCCAACACCGCGCCGCTGGTCCTGCGTCTCCCGGTGCGGCTCTTCTTCAACGCCATCCGCGCCGTGCCCGAGATCCTGCTCGCGGTGATCGTGATGCTGCCGCTGTTCGGGCTGAACCCGATGGCCGGAGCGATGGCGATCGGTATCCACTCGATCGGCTCGCTCGGCAAGCTGACGCTGGAGAACATCGAGGCGGTCGACCCACGTCCCGTCGAGGCCGTCACGGCGGCCGGCGCGACGTGGTGGCAGCGCATCCGCACGGCGGTCATCCCGCAGATGATGCCGGAGACGGTGGCGTTCTGGCTCTACCGCTTCGAGGTGAACATCAGGGCAAGCGCGATCCTCGGCGTCGTGAGCGCTGGTGGAATTGGTGCACTGTTAAACCGTGTCCTTCGGGGCAGAGAGTGGGAGTGGGGTGGAATCATGCTAGCTGTGATCATCATCGTGACGATCCTGGTCGACCAGCTGTCAGCAGCGCTGCGTCACCGGATCCTGCACGGCGCCGAAGCCACTGCGGTGGCGGCATGACGAGTGCGCCGGTCCTTCCCGCCATAAGGGCCGCGATGCCGCGGCTCAACCCTTCCGAGCGCGCTGTCGCCGAGGTCGTGCTGACCCGTTCGGAGTGGGCCATCGAGGCGACCACCGCCGAGATCGCCGCCGAGGCCTCCGTCTCGACCGCGACCGTGGTCAGAGCCGCGCAGAGACTCGGGTTCCGCGGCTTCCCGCACCTCAAGGTGCTGCTGGCGCGCGACCTCGGGACCGCCAAGACCGAGACGACCGAGGGAGGCAGCCCGCTGACGGTGGTGCGCTCCTTCTTCGCCGACATCGCCGACTCCGCCTCCGACATGGTCGGGCTCCTCTCCGAGGAGCAGGTCACCCGGGCCGTGGAGCTGCTGGCCGAGGCCCGCTCGATCCTGGTCGCTGGCACGGGAGTCTCCTCGCCGGTCGCCCAGGACATCGCGATGAGACTGGGCTCCCAGGGGCTCAGCACCGTTGCGCCCAGCGATCACCTCGACCAGCTCATCCGGGCCCGTCTGCTCCAGCCGGGCGACGTCTGCATTGTCGTCAGCGGCACCGGCGCCACCGCGCCCACCATCCAGGTCGCCCAGGCGGCCGTCGCCGGGGGAGCGGCCGTCATCGCGCTGACCTCCTTCACCGGCACCCAGCTGACCAAGCTCGCCGAGGTCGAGCTGGTCACCCCGCAGGGCGG